>NZ_JAOALE010000024.1:0-46134 GCF_047462575.1 Synechococcus sp. 'PEA 65AY6A-5F PE A' | reverse complement strand
ACCAGTCCGTTGAAGCAGCAACTCCGAGAAGTGATTCTCGGAAGCTCCCGTCTACGGCCCGTCAGGGCTTAGCGGGAGAGGATGTCACTTGGATACGCTCTATGCCTGCGTTAAGCTGCTGGAATACTCTCTTCAGCCGGGGGCCCGTTCGAGTTGCGGATCCCCTTGGTAGCCCCTTAACTCTTGCGGACTATGCTTGAAAACGCCATTGTGCTCATCACCGGCGCCAGCAGCGGCATCGGGGCAGCCTGTGCCACGCTTTTTGCCCGTTCTGGAGCCAAGCTGATCCTGGTGGCCCGCCGTCAGGAGCGGCTACAGGAGCTGGCCGCGGAGTTGCAGCAGGCTTACGGTGCTTCCTCATACTTGCTGACTTTGGATGTGCGAGATAGGGCAGCCGTGCAGCAGGCGTTCCAGTCTTTGCCGCCGGCCTGGGCTGAAATCGACATTTTGATCAACAACGCCGGCCTCAGTCGCGGCTTGGACAAGCTCCACAGCGGGGCTGTGCAAGATTGGGAGGAGATGATCGATACCAACCTCAAGGGCTTGCTGTATGTTACCCGCGCCGTCTTGCCCGGCATGGTGGAGCGGGGCCGGGGCCATGTGGTCAACATCGGCTCCATTGCCGGTCGCCAGACCTACCCCGGCGGCGCCGTCTATTGCGCTTCCAAGGCCGCCGTGCGGGCCATCTCCGAGGGACTGAAGCTGGATCTGCTGGGCACCTCCATTCGCGTCACCGAGATCCAGCCCGGCTTGGTGGAAACCGAGTTCAGCCAAGTGCGCTTCCGCGGCGATCGCGAGCGGGCGGCAGCCGTCTACCGGGGCCTCACCCCCCTGACGGCGATGGATGTGGCCGAGGTGGTGCTGTTTGCCGTTACCCGCCCCCCCCACGTCAACCTGAGCGAAGTCTTGCTGCTGCCCACCGACCAGGCCAGCACGACGATGGTGCATCGTCGCTAGGGATGTGATGCCGTATCCGTCGTTGTTGGGTATTCACTCCCCCATGCCTGGGCGACAATGGCGGCAAAGGGGGTGGGCCCATGGGACTGGAAAGCGGGATCCTCATTGGGTTGGGCATCGGCCTACTCGGCACGCTGATTTTGCTCTGGCAGAGCCGGTGCCGCTTCGGCCGCCAATTGCAACAGTTGGGATCCCTGATGCACCTGGCCCTGCCTCTCAGCTCGCCTGAACAGATGCTCAGCCGGCTCAGCCACCACCTTCGCCAACAAGAACTGGAGTGGGCCCGCCAAAAACGATACCTACAGGACTGGCGGTATCTCAGCCACCACCTGCCCTGGGGATATCTGCGGGTAGACGAGAACAACGTGGTCTGGGAGTGTAACCCTGCCGCCCAGCGTCTGCTGCGCATCAGCCAGTGGCAGCCGGGCATCAAGCTCCTGCTGGAGTGGGTGCGCTCCTACGAGTTGGATCAGCTTATCGAAGCCACCCGCCGCCAGGAAGCTACCGCTCCCATCCAGAGCCGCGAGTGGATCTTCTACCCTTCCGGGGGCGAGGACAAACCGGTGCCGCTGCGGGCTTGGGGGCTGCCCCTGCCCCAGGCCCACGTGGCCATCTTCTTGGAAGACCGCCTAGAGGCAACTCTGCTGGCCCAACAACGGGATCGCTGGGCCTCGGATGTGGCCCACGAGCTGAAGACCCCCCTCACCTCGATTCGCCTGCTAGCGGAAACCCTGCACAGCCGCGTCGATGCCGCGCAAGCAGTTTGGGTGGAACGATTGCTGAACGAGACGCTGCGCCTCAGCCAGTTGGTGCAAGACTTGCTGGAACTGAGCGCCCTCAACCTGGGGGCCGCATCGCGATCCCAATGGCGCTGGGTGGATCTGGCAAGCTTGGTGCGCGAAGCCTGGCAGAGCCTGGAACCGCTGGCCAAGCCCCGCCAGCAGGAACTGGATCTAAGCGGCCCCTCCCAGCTCTATCTCTGGGGAGATGAACAGCGCCTCTACCGCCTCGTCCTTAACCTCTTGGACAACGCCATCAAATATGGCGGAACCGACTCCCCCATTCACGTGGCCCTGTCGGAACAGGAATCGCAAGTGCGGCTGGAGGTGTACGACCATGGCCCTGGCCTGCCGGAGGATCAATTTGAGCTGGTCTTTCAACCCTTTTACCGCACCGACGCGGCGCGGGCCCGCAGCAAAGGCGGCACCGGCCTGGGGCTGGCGATCGTGCGGCAAATCGTGGAACTACACGGGGGTACAATCCGTCTGCGCAATCACCCGCAAGCAGGTGGGCTGTGGGTGCAGGTGGAGCTGCCCCGGAAACACGCCGATGCCCTGTGAAAGCTGCCCAGAAGCGCTCCCATCAACATCACCAAGCCCTTCGACCTGAGAACTGCCCCAGATTTTCCTCCGGCGGGGCTATCCATGTTGGAGGGGATCCCCTAGAATTGGTCTAGGTAATCCTTACAGTTTGTACACTGGGCATTCGGAATGGGCGCAGACTATCATTCCGCTGATTTGTTGTCGGAGCGCGAGCTGCAGGTTCTCGAGTTAATCGCAGCGGGCCTGACCAATCAGGACATTGCAGAGCGCTTAGAGATTAGCAAGCGCACTGTTGACAATCACATCAGCAATATTCTGAGCAAGACGCGAACGTCAAATCGCGTCGCTTTGGTGCGCTGGGCCTTGCAATGGGGAAAAGTTTGCCTAGATCAGGTCAATTGCTGTACGTTGGCCAACGACAAAATTGCTTAGCCACATCTCGGAGACTCTCTCTGCCCCCTCTTTGTTTTGGCAGGCAATTAAATGCAGAGCAGGGCTTTTTTACCTCAAAAGTAGCGAGACATTCGCAAGATGTCATTGGCCGTTGTGGTGAAGCTGTTTGTTACCTGGATCCCTAGTTTCTCCTTTCCTTGCCTATCGTGAGCCTTGCTGAGTTGAAACGCTACGCTGTTCGTTATGATTCCATGCCCCTGATGGTTTATCGAGAGGTGGCTGCCCATCTGGCCTGCATTCCAGGGGTGGAAGCAGAGCTGGAATGCAGAAAAGACTCCATCTTTCGCTACTCCGATAGCCAAATCGAGGCGCTGCAAATTCGCCAAGAGGCCGACGCTGACCCAGAGCAAGTTCAGCGCGTTCTTGACCACTACGGGACATGGCAGTACAGCCCGTTACAGGACTAGCCCTCCTGCATTGCCGAAGAGGGATTACCGGAACGCCAGACCTTTGGGTTGTTTGGTGAGCACTACCACCTCCCCGCAGGGCGATACCGACCCACCTCCCAACTGGAACCGATAACTGGGCAGCCGCTCCAAACCAAGTCGAGACAGACCTTGAGCGCTCTGCGCCGCTAACGAGCTCGCGCTAGCGCATACAGGCCCCTCACCCTTAACCCCTCTCCCAAAAAAGGGAGAGGGATCCGCCGAGCAGCACAACGAACTGTCTTAGCAGGAATTGCCCGTACGACGGGGGTAACTCTGTCGATGGTTCTAGAAGCTCTGAGGCAGAGACTGTTTAGCGAGTTGGCTGACTTTGAGCAGGCAAGTGCAACTTACGAGCCAAACCCAGTCTTGCCAACACCCAAATGACCCAGTAGGTCATGTCAATTTCCCACCAGCGCAAACCTGCTTTCACGCACTTCGGGTCGGCGTGATGGTTGTTGTGCCAGCCTTCACCGTAGGTGAGGAGAGCCGCCCACCAAAGGTTACGGGCATTGTCGTCGCTCTCGAAAGTCCGGTAGCCCCAGAAGTGGCTGGCAGAGTTGATCAACCAGGTGCAGTGCAGCAGCAGCACTGTCCGCACGAAGATGCCGTAGATAACGAACGGCCAACCGCCGAGCAGGTAAAGCACTCCAGCCAGCGGCAGTTGCAGCAGCAGCCCATACTTGTCTAGCCAGCGATAAAAAGGATCCCGAGCCAAATCCGGCGCAAAGGCAGAATACTTCTCACGGTTAAAAAACTCTTCCCGTTGGTAAATGAGCCAGAGCATGTGGCTCCACCAAAAGCCCTTGCGAGCAGAGTAGGGATCCCGCTCTTCGTCTTCAGTAAAAGCGTGATGCTGACGATGGCCGGCCACCCAAAAGATCGGCCCCCCCTGGATGGCGAGAGCACCGAAGGTAGCAAAGACATATTCCAGCCACTTGGGCACTTGGAAGCTGCGATGGCTAAGCAGACGATGATACCCCAGGCAGATGCCCAAGCTGCCGAAGCACCAGTGAAGCAATAGGGCCACCCCCAAGGCTGGCCAGGAAAAGCAAACGATGCCGCCCACTAAAGCGAGGGCGTGAAAAACAACGAAAAAAAGAACAAATTCCCAGGCAAACCGAAAAGACTTTTGGGGCTCAGGCTGAGCTAGCGAAGCAAAACGGTTGGGATTGTCCAGCGATTGGGTGGGAAGGGAAACGGCCATGAACCAGCAAAACCTCAGAAAAGGAGTAAGGGCAGCGCAGGATCAAATACCTCCTCGCAAAGTTGCTTCTCATGCATAGGCCACCGCATCCCTGGCTTAGCTTACAACGAGCTCATGTCCCTGAAAGGCAAGCCGGGATCCCCAAGGGCCTGGCCAAGCAAGCTTCAGCAGTGAGAGCCGCTATGAGAGAGCAGAAAGGCAGCAGGTTTGATCTCGCCTGAGGCTAAGCTTAACGATATTTCACCTCAAATGCAAGTGCTGCTTGCAGATTGCCACTACCTTGAGCGCCTTCTCTTGACTCCTTACCCCATCACCTACCATGGCACGTCCTTCTTCCCGGCAAAGGCTGCTGAACGCGGCTCGAGACCTCTTCGTCCGCCAGGGCATCACTCAGACCACCACCCGTCAAATTGCAGACTTGGCCGGCGTTCATGAAGTAACCCTGTTTCGTCACTTTGGCAGCAAGCAGGGGCTGCTCCTGGCTGTATTTGCTGAGCTGGGAGTTTTCTCCGGCATTGCCGACTTACCCCTCCCAGCAGACCCCACTACCTTCCGGGGCTCTGAGCTACAAGCCATTCTCCTCCGCTATGTCCAAACCTGCTTCCAAGCTCTAGCTAATAACCCTGAGCTGGTGCGCTCGTTGGTGGGAGAAGCAGGCTTCTACTCCGAGGAGCATCGCCGCGCCTTGAGAGCAGGCTTCCTGCAGGCCCAAGAGCAGCTAGCCCACTACCTCCAGCAGCTCCCTAGCCCGGAGCTACAAGCCGTCGACTCTGGGTGCCTTCACGCAGCTGCTGGAGTTCTCCATCTGATGATTTTGGGGACGGCTGTATTAGCCGTTACCGCTGGCTTGCCTGCTGGCGACGGCGACCAGCCCTCCTCCGACCCAGCGGACAAGGGCACTTATGACAACAACAGCAGCACTCCCCCTCTCCTCTACGCCTGCGTAAAGCTGTGGATGGCAGCCTTGAGGGGCATGAAGGAAACCTAGTGCAAAAGACTCTCTCGGGGTTGGAAGGAGGCAATCCCAAAAAAAGAAGAAGAGATGAGGAGGTTGTAAGCCGGGTTCTGTAGTGGGGTGCTCCAAGGAGCAGCCCGCACTGGCGGTCATCTCTCTGGGAGTGATGTTGCCATCACCCTCTAGCGGCTCACCACCACCGAGACCACCCTCCCCCAACCGCTTGGCTGAGTACCGTGACCTCGGTGCAGCCGACAGGGGCGAAGAACAGCCATAGTCCTGCGGCTGCGGCCTTGCTTTCCACCGGGGTTTACCGAGCCAGCGCCTCACGACGCTGCTGGTGGGCTCTTACCCCACCTTTGCACCCTTACCTGGGCTGGGATCCCAGCCATCGGCGGTATGTTTCTGTGGCACTATCCTCGCGGTTTCCCGCACTGGGCTTTCCCCAGCGGTGTGTTCTTCTGAAAGCCCGGACTTTCCTCATCCTGCTGCCTGGTGGCGGCAGCGAGGACGCGACCGCCTGCCCCTCCTATCTCTTCATTTCAATCCTAGCGCATCCCCCCAGCGCAGAAAATCTCTCTGCGCCTAGGCTCCGCGTTGCTGGCCAGCCGGCCTGCAAAGCTGACCCCGCTGTTCCTGCTCCGCAGGGACTCCATCCCCCTAGGTCTACGTTCCTGGTCGAGGAAAGCGCTGCATCAGCTCTTGGACAGCCTCGGCATGGTAGGAGCTGCGGGTAAGCGGGGAGGACACCACCTGCAAAAAGCCCAACTCTTCCCCCACCTGTCGCCAGTGGTCAAACTCCTCTGGGGGCACGTAGCGCTCCACCGGCAGGTGTTTGGGGCTGGGAGGAAGGTATTGGCCAAGAGTGAGGATGTCGCAGCCTACCCGGCGTAGATCTTGCATTATCTGCAAAATCTCCTCGGCGGTCTCTCCCAAGCCCAGCATCACCCCCGACTTGGTGTAGAGGCCGGGATCCCATTGCCGCGCCAGTTCCAAAAGCCGCAGGGAACGCTCGTAGTTCCCCTGGGGGCGCACTCGCCGGTAGAGGCGGGGCACGGTTTCCGTGTTGTGGTTGAGCACCGTCGGGCGGGCGGCGAGAATTTGCTCCAAGGCCTGCCAGTTGCCGCACAGATCTGGGATCAAGACCTCGATGGTTGTCTGGGGCATGCGGCAGCGGATTTCGGTAATGCAAGCAACAAACTGGCTGGCTCCCCCATCGGGGAGGTCGTCCCGATTCACCGAGGTAATCACCGCATGGCGTAGCCCTAGCCGTTGCACCGCTGTGGCCACCCGCAGCGGCTCAGTGGGATCCAAAGGCGGAGGCCGTTTGGTGAAGTCGATATCGCAGTAGGGGCAGGCGCGGGTACAGGCCGGGCCCATGATTAAAAAGGTGGCGGTGCCGTTGGCAAAGCACTCCCCTAGGTTGGGACAGGAAGCCTCCTCGCAAACGGTATTCAGGCCCAAGTCCCGCAGCAGTTGCTGGACGGATCCGGCCCGCTGGGGGGCTTTGGCCCGCAGCCAGGGAGGTTTGCCGCTAGGCGAAGAAACAGCGCTCAATGAAACCCTCCAACCAGAAATGGCGGCAAGCGTATCTCTCAGCTTAGCCTGTCATTATTGCCCAGCCGAGACCGGGCTCGGTGGCCAAAGCCCGAAAAAGGATAGCTCAGTAGCCCCGCCCTTAAAGGCGAAGCAAACTTTAGCTGCTCGCCAATGGTATAGTTGTCACCGAGGCGTACCGTTCTCAGGCGAGCCCCTAGTCACGGTGAAAAACCCAACCGGTGGCAAGCGTCCGGGAAATGCCAACGTCTCAGCCAACCTGCCCAGACAAGCCAGCAGAACCTTGGGGCCTTGCCTCAAGGAACTGTCTAGAGGCATCTTGACAGCGCCTTGACGAGAATCCCCCGCCTTTAGGCGGTGGGCGTGTCAAGGCATACTGGAAAGCGAATGTCGAGCGATAGGGATCCCCACATGGTTGTTGCTGCTCCTCCCTCTCTGGAACAACTTGCCATCAACACGATTCGTTTTTTGGCGGTGGATGCTGTTCAGAAAGCCAACTCGGGTCACCCCGGCCTGCCAATGGGGGCAGCACCCATGGCCTATGTGCTTTGGCAGCAGTTCCTGAAGTTCAATCCCCGCAACCCCAAATGGGTGGATCGGGATCGCTTTGTCCTCTCGGCAGGCCACGGCTGCATGCTGCAGTATGCTCTGCTGCACCTGACCGGCTTTGATGTGAGCCTAGAGGACATCAAGCAGTTTCGCCAGTGGGGATCCAAAACCCCCGGCCACCCGGAAAACTTTGAAACCCCCGGTGTGGAGGTAACCACCGGACCGCTGGGGCAGGGGGTGGGCAACGCCGTTGGGCTGGCCATTGCCGAGGCCCACTTGGCCGCCCGTTTCAACAAGCCCGGTCACACCATTGTGGATCACTACACTTATGTGATCTTGGGCGACGGCTGCAACATGGAGGGGGTGGCCTCGGAAGCGGCCTCGCTGGCCGGCCACCTCAAGCTGGGCAAGCTGATCATGCTCTACGACAGCAACCACATCTCCATCGACGGCAGCACGGAAATTGCCTTTACCGAAGATGTGGGCAAGCGCTACGAGGCCTACGGGTGGCATGTGCAAAAAGTGGAAGATGGCAACCACGACCTGAAGGGAATTGCCGCCGCTATCCAGAAAGCTAAAGAAGTTACCGACAAGCCTTCCTTGATCATTGTCGAGACCACCATCGGCTACGGATCCCCCAACAAAGCCGGCACGGAGAGCGTCCACGGGGCGCCGCTGGGGCCAGAGGAGGTGAAACTCACCAAACAAAATCTGGGCTGGCCGCTGGAGCCGGAGTTCTACATTCCCGACGAGGTGCTGGCCCACTTCCGCCAGGCCATCGATAAGGGGGCCAAGGCCGAGGCGGAGTGGAACGAGCGCTTTGCCGCCTACGAGAAGGCCTACCCGGAAGAGGCCGCCGAATTCAAGCGCATCATGGCCGGGGAGCTGCCCGCAGGCTGGAAAGAAGCGTTGGCTCCCATTGCCGAAACCGGCAAAGAATCCACCCGCAACCTCTCCAAGTTTTGTCTCAATGCTTTGGCCAAGGCGGTGCCAGAGCTGCTGGGCGGATCCGCCGATCTGGCCCACTCCAACATGACCTATTTAAAGGGGATCCCGGAGTTCCAGGCCGGCTCCTATCATGGGCGCAACTTCCGCTTTGGCGTACGGGAACACGGTATGGGGGCGATTGCCAACGGCATAGCCCTGCACGGCGGCCTCATTCCCTACGACGCCACCTTCTTGGTCTTCAGCGACTACATGCGGCCGGCCATTCGCCTGTCGGCCCTCTCGCGGGCGCGGGTGCTCCATATTATGACCCACGACTCCATTGCCCTGGGAGAAGACGGCCCCACCCACCAGCCCATTGAGACGCTGGCTTCCCTGCGGGCCATCCCCAACCTCTACGTCATCCGCCCCGCTGATGCCCGCGAGACGGTGGGAGCCTACCAAGTAGCCCTTGAGTCCACCTCCACCCCTTCGGTGCTGGTGTTTACCCGGCAGGCGGTTAACCCCGTGGAAGGCACCTCCATTGAGGGGGTGGCCAAGGGGGCCTATGTAGTGGTGGATACTCCCAACCCAGAACTGATCCTAATCGCCACCGGCTCAGAGCTGGAGCTGGCGGTGAAGGCCGCTGCCCAACTGCAGCAGGAAGGCCGGGCGGTACGGGTGGTCTCCATGCCCTGCATGGAGCTATTTGAGGCCCAGCCCCAGAGCTACCGCGACGAGGTCTTGCCCCCCAAGGTCACCAAGCGCGTCTCCGTCGAGGCGGGATCCACCTTTGGCTGGCACAAGTACCTGGGCTTTGAGGGGGTGGCCATCGGCATCGACCGCTTCGGCGCTTCTGCCCCCGGCCCCGTGTGCATGGAGAAGTTCGGCTTCACGGTGGAGAATGTGCTCAATACCGCGCGCCGTCTCCTAAGCTAAGGTTTCTGCTCCTCCGGCCTAAACCCAGCAGGGATCCCTTCTCTGCTGGGTCTTTTTTGCTGCCCAATGGTGGCACAACTTGACAAGACTTAGCGAAGGCTGACAACTTGTTCAGCAGGACTTGCAAAACATTGCAGTTGTTTCAAACAAGGTTAAGACCCTTGCCCCCTCCCCCCCACCTCCTTTCCCCTTGTGGGAGAGGGGAGCGAGAAAGTTGTTTCATAGTTTCATAACTTTGTTTAAAACGACCCCAGATCCGCTTTCCTCTGGAAAGCTAACCCTTTCCACCCCCGCCTTGAAGGGAAAACGTTGGCTTCTGGCGACATGCTGATGTTCCTGGAGCAACTGAGGATCTGACAGCTCGGCCTACTGCAGGAAGCCCGCCAGCAAAATCACCGCTCCCCCCACGACGGCCAAAATCGTCAGTACCCGGCCTGCGTTGGCACTGCCCTTCCAGGAGTAGTTTTTCTCCGGTTTTTCCAGTTTTTCTGGCATAGCCATGCCTCTTTATGCCCCGTTAACTCTAATTTAACCTTCTCCCCCGGAATTTCTGCCGTGCGGTGCTGCGGTAGCTGGAAGGGGAGCTTGCTGAGGCGTACCCTTGAAAAAACAGCGACCACCTGGCCCGGCCAGCCCTTTTTGGGAACAATACAAGCAGGCAAGGAAGGGGATCCCAATTTCAAGGCGCATTCTGAGGCAGAGGCATGAGGTACGCGAAAGGAAGCAAAAGACTCGGCTTGATCATGGTCGCTTTGTCAGCCTGGGTGGGTGGACACCGTGCTGTCGCTCAGCCTGCCTTTCGGACAGTGCCGCTGCCTCGCCTGCCGGTGGGTGTGGATCAATTGGTCTTCGATCGCCCGGTGGCCCGCTTCAACCCCAACCTGCCTGCTGAGCTGGTGATCCACAATCGCACCGGCCTGCCTCTGGAATACGGCTTTACCGATCCGCGCCAGAAGGTGTCGGAACTTCCGCCGGGAGAAACGCTGCGTCTGAGCAACCTGCCGATCCCCAACTGCATGGCCATCAACACGCCGATGTTGTCCCCAGTGGGCTACCGGGTGAGCGTGGATCCCTTGAATGTAATCACCGTAGAGGTGCGCCTGGTCAACGATGTCTCCGGCGACCATTGTCTCGATTTACAAGAGACAGGCGCTATTTTCGTGAATTGATGCCAGCTTGAACGGGCAAAAGATAGCCTTTGGGATCCCGACCGGGTTCTAAACTTTGCGAAGATGAACGCCGCATCCCCCTATATCCCCCCGTACACGGGGGGACTGGGGGGCGGGGGGATCCGGGAACGTAGCCACCGACCGCCGCGCAGCAAAACCGAGCGTCGGCGGTCCAATAGTTGGGCGTTCTATCAACTGAGGCAGTTTGTGCACTACAAGGCAGCGAGAGCAGGGATCCAGGTTGTGGTGGTGCCACCTGCCTACAGCTCGCAGACCTGCCACCAGTGTTTTTGGATTGAGCAACGGGAAGGGAAGCATTTTCGTTGTGTGAACCCGCTCTGTGGTTGGGAAGGGGATGCAGATTTTAACGGTGCCAACGGGATTGCACTTTTGGGGGTTGCTGTAAACCAGCCCCCCTACATCCCCCCGCCCCCCTGCCCCCGTATACGGGGGTTGGGGGCTGGAAGGGGGGCGGTCGGAGCCGGGTAGTTTACATGGCAGTCAACCTTACTCGAATCTGACGTTGGAGCTGGGTCTGTTGGAGAGCCAACCCGAGGTTTAGGCGTATCGACAGCAATCGACCCTTATGACAGGATGCAAACAGGATGTCCAGGTCGATGTTCTTGTAGACTTTGCTCTGCCTTTGAGCTACTCGCCTGTAACCTAACTGAAGTGTCCTTTACTTTTACTTTTTTTGGATGGTCTCATGAGCGATAACTTGTATTCTTGGTTTCCCCGTGCCTTGGTGATGGGCGCTGCGGTGGTGGGGTTGTCGGGCCTGCCGGCAAGGGCTCAACAAATTACGGATCCCAGCCCGGCTCAAGCGGCCACCAATGTGGAGCCCACCTCGCCAATCTCGGCTTCTTTTCGCAGCCAAGATGGGGTCAGCGTGCGTCCGGAGACGGTGCGGGTTTTTGTGGATGGCAAAGATGTTACTGCCGAGTCGGTGATTACCCGGGATTTCTTCACCTACCGTCCCTCGCAGCCGCTACCGCCGGGACGGCGGGAAGTCCTGCTGGAGTTCACCAATACCCAGGGGGTGACCCGCCGCGTGACCTGGAGCTTCACCGTGGGTAACCCCGTCCGCGCCTCTATCGACCTGGTGGATCACAACGCCGGCAATCGCCCCTTGGCGGCGGGCGAGATCCTGCTGGTAACCGTCAAAGGCACTCCTTCCAGCCGGGTAACCGTTTACCTTGTCCAGGACGGGCGGCAGGTGCAAACCCTGCCGGCTCAGGAAGTTTCCAGCGGCACCTATGTGGTCAACGCCCTGATCGAGCCAAAAGATGCCACCCGCGAAGGGATCGTCATCGCTCGCCTGGAAAACGGCGGCCAGGTGCGCTTTATGACCGCAGAACAGCCCGCCCGCCTGATCGAGGGGGCCGCCGGTGGTATCCAGCGGCTCGCCACCCAAGAGGTTGCCGCGACGATCAGCCTCTCCAGCCTGCTGCCCCAGATCACCAACCTGCGCGATGGGGATCGGGTTTCCGGCTCTTCCTTTACGCTGCAGGGCACGACGGCTCCCAACGCTTCGGTGCGGGTGAATGTAACGGCTTCGACCTCGCTGGGGGGCATCATCAGCGCCCAACAGACGGTGACCAACCAAACTGTGCAAGCCGATGCCCAGGGCCGCTTCACCGTTACGGTGCGGCCGCCCATTCCGGCCTCCGGCACGGTGTATCAGATCAATCTCACGGCCACTTCCGGCAACCAAACCAGCCCGACGGTAACCTTGCGCCTCACCCAGCAGTAGCCTGTCCCCTTGGCTGGACTGAGAGTATCGCCCTGCCGGCCTGGCAGTGGCGCCCAAGCTCCCCTCTCCCAGAGGGAGAGGGGCTGGGGGTGAGGGTCAATGGAAAGGCGGCTGAGAGATTTTTGGATTCTCAGAGTTTGCAGTTGGCGGGGATCCCTGGCGGTCTTGAGCGCGGGTTGGGGAGAGAGAAGACCGCTGTTGCCAGCGCCACAGGATCCCGGCCATGACCAGGGCGGGCGAGACGATCATGGCCAGGATCACCGGCAGGGTCTCCGGCAAGGCCAAGTAGGGGCCGCCATATTTGATGGCCGCGCTGATCCCGGCAGCGGCCACCATCAATTGCAGGGCAAACCAGAGGGTTTTGGGTTTCATGGTTGGCTGGGATCCCCTACCATGGCCGTGAGGATGCCGGCAACGCTCTCCAGATCTTCCGGTACTCGGTACAAAGTCAAGTCTTGTCGGATTGTCCGCGGATCCCCAAGGATCTGCCCGAACTGCCAGATAGATCCAATGGTAACAGCGCCGTAGATCTGCGCTTGCGGCTCCACCTGGGCCAGGGCGATCATCTCCACCGCCATTTGGACAAAAGCCCGCGTCAGATCGTCCTTTTTGGCTTCAACCACCAGCAGGATGTTCTTGCCCCGCAAGAGATAATCAAGGCTGCCCTTGAGCCAATTGTTGACCATCAGGGGATATTCCAGCCGCAAAGGAACTCGACAGTGAAGAGCCACTTCCGTCAGCACAGGGGCCACCAGCAGCTCTCGGCGGGCTGTCTCGCTGGTGAGGCTGACCAAAGGCAACAATTGTCGGATCCGGTTTTTCAGAGCTGGGGTTTGGGGTGGGGCAGGGGCAACGGGCCATGTCCACTCTCCTATCTCCAGACGGTAGCTAAACTGAGCCAGGATTTCCTCTGGCTCGTAGGGCATCTCAAAATAAGAGCGAAAAGTATAGGATTCGTCTTCCTTGAGAAGAGAGAGGTTCAGCATTGGTTACGACAAAAGCCCTGCTCAATCTGGCACAGCCAGAGCGGCAGCAATCCGCTCTTTGAGGGTAGCCACCACTTCCTCAATGGGAATTTCTACCGCTTGGCCGGTGGCCCGCTCGGCCAATTCCACCTTGCCTTGCTTAAGGCTGCGCCCGGTGGTAAGGCGGTAAGGGATCCCGATGAGATCCGCATCTTTGAACTTGACGCCGGCCCGCTCGTCCCGGTCGTCCCAGAGGGTCTCGATGCCGGCAGCAGCCAGTTCCTGCACCAATTTTTCCGCCACCTTCGTCTGCTCTGGGTCGGAGACGTTGGGCACCACCACCACCACGTGATAAGGGGCGATCGCCACCGGCCAGATGATCCCATTGGCATCGTGGGACTGTTCCACCGCCGCCTGGGCCAGGCGCGATACCCCAATGCCGTAGCAGCCCATCCACAGGGGCTGCTCGGATCCCTGCTCGTCGGTAAAGCTGGCCCGCATCGGCAGCGAAAACTTGAGGCCCAACTGGAAAATATGGCCGATCTCAATGCCGCGGGCGGTTTCCAGAATCTGGTCGGGGTTGAGCAGACAGCGATCCCCGGCTTGCGCTTTGCGCACGTCCACCACCTCCGGCAGGGGGTACTGCTCGCCCCAGTTGGCCCCCACTACGTGCCGCCCCACCTGGTTGCTGCCGGTTACAAAGTTTTTCAGCAGGGCTGCCGTCTGGTCGGCCAGGCGCAGGATCTGAGGGGCCAGGTTTTTCTGCCGGCCCAGGCAGCTATCCGGCAGGTCGGGCGCGATGTAGCCCACGGGGATCGGATCCCCTTGCCAGCTTTTTTGGATCTCCGCATCCGCCAAGGTGAGCTTGAGCAACTTGTTGGCTTGGTAGCGCTCCGCCAGACGGTTGAGGTGGTTGGCCAGCTTCACCTCATTGACTTCTTGATCGCCGCGGATGCTCAGCAGCACCACCACCCGTAGGCCGTTGTCGTAAAGGGCTTGGTAGAGGACGTTTTTGACAATCAGAGTGGGGGAGATCTTCAAGAAATTGGCCAGCTTCTCGATGGTTTCCGTTCCCGGCGTGTCCAGAACCTGGAAGGTGGTGTAGGGGGAGTCTGCTGCTGGCGGCGGAAGGGAGACGGCCTTCTCCACATTGGCGGCATAGGAGCCATCAGGAGTGTAGAGGATCTCGTCTTCTCCGGCAGAGGCCAACACCATAAACTCCTGCGAGGCTGCCGATGGCCCCCCGATGGCGCCGGCGTCGGCCTCCACCACGCGGAACTCCAGCCCGCAGCGGCGCAGGATGCGGCCGTAGGCCCGGTACATGTCCTGGTAGGTCTGGCGCAGGCTCTCTTCGTTGGCGTGGAAGGAGTAGGCGTCTTTCATGAGGAATTCCCGCCCGCGCAGCAGGCCAAAGCGGGGTCGAATCTCGTCGCGGAACTTGGTCTGGATTTGATAGAGAATTTGCGGCAACTGGCGATAGGAGCGAATGAGATCCCGAGCCAGCAGGGTAATCACCTCTTCGTGGGTAGGGCCCAGGGCCTGCTCGCGCCCCTGTCGGTCTTTGAGGGCGAACATGATCCCTTCCGCTTGGGTGTACACGTCCCAGCGGCCCGACTCCCGCCAGATCTCGGCTGGCTGCAACTGGGGCAGCAGACACTCCTGAGCGCCGATGGCGTTCATCTCCTCCCGGACGATGTCCGAGATCTTTTGCAAAACCCGCCAGAGGAGCGGCAAATAGGTGTAGATCCCCGGGGAGAGCCGCCGGATAAAGCCGCCCCGCAGCAGCAGCTTGTGGCTGATCAGTTCTGCTTCGGCAGGATCCTCCCGCAGGGTTACAAACAACATCTGACTCAATCTCTGGCTCCGTTGCATCCCTCCCCTCCACTTAGCAACTGCTTCCGTTGTTCTGGAGCAAATCCTCCCTCCTAGATCCCCTGGACTGGGATCCCTGCGACGCTAGGCCACCCAAATTAACTAGGCAGGAGCCAGCGTCCGCCGCTTGGTAACCATCTGGTAGACCTCGATAAGGTCCCCTTCTTGCCAGGCATCGAACTTCTCGATGCCGATCCCGCACTCGAAACCGGCGGCCACCTCCCGCACGTCGTCCTTGAAGCGCTTCAGAGAATCGAGACGGCCCTGGTAGACCACCTCCCCTTTGCGGCGAACCCGCACCAGAGCGTTGCGCTGCACCTTGCCGGAGAGCACGTAGCTGCCGGCAACCGCACCGCGGCTGATGGGGATGACTTTGCGCACTTCCGCCTGGCCCAGCGGCTCCTCCACCTCCTCCGGCTCCAGCAGGCCCTCCATCGCTGCCCGCAGATCGTCCAGCAAGTTGTAGATGATGTCGTATTCGCGCACATCCACCCCCTTGTCGTCGGCAGCCTGCCGCGCGCCGGGGGCGAAGCTGGTGTTGAAACCCAGAATAATGGCGTCGCTGGCTGCTGCCAGATCCACGTCAGTCTCGGTGATCTCCCCAGGAGCTGCTAGAAGCACTCGCAAGCGCACTTCTTCTTGCGGCAGATCCTGCAGCGCCGTCTGGATGGCCTCGGCGGATCCCTGCACGTCCGTCTTGATGATCAAGTTCAACTCCTTGAGCTGGCCTTCCTGGGCCTTGGCAGAGATGCTGCCCAAACTCACCCGCCGCGACAGCAGCGCCTGTTGCAGACGGGCTTGCCGCAGGGCTTCCGCTCGCTCCTCGGCAATCCGCCGGGCTTCTTTCTCGTCGGCGTACACCTGGAACTCATCCCCCGCTGCGGGCACCTCCTCCAGGCCCAACAGTTGCACCGCCGAAGAGGGCCCCGCTTCCTGCAGCCGTTGGCCGCGGTCGTCCATCATCGCCTTGACCCGGCCCAAGACGGCGCCGGCCACCAGGGTATCGCCCACCCGCAGGGTACCGTTTTGCACCAACAGAGTAGCCACCGGGCCGCGAGCCTTGTCCAGGTGGGCTTCGATCACGGTGCCGCGGGCAGGCCGGTTGGGGTTGGCCTGCAGCTCCGCCACATCGGCCACCAACAGGATCATCTCCAGCAGCGCGTCCAGGTTGCGGCGAGTGAGGGCGCTCACCTCCACCATGGGCGTGTCGCCGCCCCACTCCTCCGGCAACAGGCCGTGCTCTGCCAACTGCTGCTTGACGCGCTCCGGCTGGCTGCCGGGCTTGTCGATCTTGTTGATGGCCACGATGATCGGCACCTGGGCTGCCCGCGCATGGCTGATGGCCTCCAGCGTCTGCGGCTGCACCCCATCGTCGGCAGCCACCACCAGGACAGCGATGTCCGTAACGCTGGCACCGCGGGCGCGCATGGCGGTAAAGGCCTGGTGGCCGGGAGTATCCAGGAAAACAATGCGCCGCTTCTGGCCTTCGAAGTCCACGTCCACGTGGTAAGCGCCGATGCGCTGGGTGATCCCGCCGGCTTCTCGCTGGGCCACATTGGTGTGGCGGATGGCATCGAGCAGAGTGGTTTTGCCGTGATCCACGTGGCCCATGATGGTCACCACCGGCGGACGTGGCACCAGATGGTCGATGTCCTCCAGATCGAGGATCTCGGTTTTCTTGGCTTTGGGCTCTGCCTCGGGCCGACGTACTTCGTAGCCCAACTCTTTGGCCACCGACTCGGCCAGCGACTCGTCCAAAACCTGGTTGATGGTCACCCTCACTCCTTTAAAGAAGAGGGTTTTGATGATCTCGGTTTCGGCTACCCGCAGGCGGCGGGCCAATTCTTGCACGGTGAGGCTGCCCTCCAGGAGCAATACCTTCTCTTCTGGCAAGGATTCTGCTGCGGCCTCAGGAGCAGTAGCTTCGGCGGAGGCCGAGGGCCGCTGGGGGCGCTCAGCAGCCGGGCGAGGGCGAGCTGCTGCCGCGGGCGGACGATAGGAGGGGGGCTTGGCGGTGGGGCGCGCCAAGGGTTTGAGCGCGTTCAGCTCCGCCTGCTTGACGCTGGAGAGGACGGTCAAGGGATCCAAATCCAGAACGTCTCCGTCTCCTTCCTCTCTTCTGCGGCTGCGTTTGCGCTTGGCCTGGGTGCGGCCGGCCCGTCGTTCGAGGGCTTGTAGTTCCTCGTCCTCTTCTTCCACCGTCTTGCGCTTGAGTTTGGGCGCAGCAGGCCGCACGGGAGCTTCGGCCAACACCGGCGTGGGGCGTTCCTCAGGGATCCCTTCTGGCAAGCGAGGGGAAGCATCCGGCTCAGGGGGAAGAGGCTTAGCCACAGGACGGGTAGGAGGCCCTACCAATTCCAGCCGCCGCTGCGGACGAGGAGCCTCGTCAGCTTTGCCGCTGTCGGAGCTCTCTTCCTTCTTGGCCACCGGCGAGCGCGGCTCGGGACGAGTGCCAGGGCGGACAGGCGCGCCCACCAATTGCGGACGCGGGCGCTGTTCAGCTTGAGGGAGAGAAACCTTTTCCTCGACAGGAGGAGAGGTACGAGCGCCGCTGGGGGAGGGCGCCTCCGCAAGGCCAGGGCGACGGGATTCAGGGGCCCGTTGCGGCGGCTCGGGCCCAGAGGCGGCTCGTCGAGGGGGGGGGAGCACTGTCGGTCGCTTGGCCGCCGGAGCAGGGCTAGGTTCGGGGCTGCCGGCTTTGGCGGCAGCCTCAGGGCGAGTAGAAGCAGCTGCCGGCTGCGGCTCCTGGGCAGCCGGGCGCGCAGGCGGATCGACTTGCCGCCGCGGCGGGCCTATCAATTCGAGGCTGCCACCGGCAGCCCCTTTTTCAGAGGAGAGCTGGTCGGGTCGCTGCGGCGAAGGCTTGGAAGAACTGGCCTCACCAGCAGCAGCTTGCTGCTGAGCAGGAGCGGGCCGGCGAATGCCGACAATGTGCTGAGGGCGCTCACTTGCTTTGGCTTCGACGGGAGGCTGCGGTTGAGAGCTCTCAGGTTGCAGCTTGGGCCGGAGCCGGGGACGAGTCGGTTTCACAACGCGAGGTTCACTCAGTTTGCTGCGCACCAACTCGGCTTGCTCTGGAGAAATGGTGCTGCTATGGCTTTTGAAAGGGATCCCCAACTGCTCACAAACCTCCAGCACCTCGCGATTGTCACATCCCATTTCGCGGGCAATCTCGTAAAGTCGGACTTTATCGGTCATTCGTCTGCTAGCCTCTGCTCCTTGCTCCTTGTCAGTTTTACAACCCAAGTTAATACGATCCAAATCGCCAGATGGGACTGAACCTGTTGGGTGTGTGGCCACTTCCTTCGGCACAGCGAGAGCATCTCGGCGATCCTCCAAGAGCGCGGACTGGAGGGAATCCAAGTCCGAAGCTACTTTGGAAACATCCGCAGGGGACATAAAGCTAGGACAACCGGGGAAGAAACCAACATCAACAGTGCTTTTTAGAATAACCTTTCTGCGGCTCATACAGGTTGGCCGCAGCCAGTCCTCATTCTGACAGTTGAGAGGGGCTGCCGTGTAGTTCGCGACTGGATGAACCTGAAAAGGTGTTTCAATATCTTAACTTGGCCAATTCTGGAGCTGCCTAGGTTTTGTCTAAAGCGCTTGCCCCCGGGGCTGATGTTTCCGGGGGGCTCTGGGCCTCAGAATCGCGCAGCAGTTGCTGCTCCAGCAGTTGCCACAGCGAGTCGGGCACTGCTGCCTTGAGGGCTCTGCTCATCTGGTGCTTACGCCGGGCCGCCCGCAGACATTCGAGGCGGCGACAGAGGTAGGCAGAACGCCCCATGCCCTGATCCAAAAGCACCTGGTGAGTGTCGTATTGCCTAACCAGCCGCCACAACTGGGAGCGGGGAAACAGTTGGCGACAGCCGACACAGCGACGTAGCGGATCTGCCCCTGCCAAAAGACGCCATCTCGCTGAAGCACGGGAACTAGTCCAGTCTACTCCAAATGGGGCAGCCGCGACCTGAGAAACTCAAAGAAACGCTCCACCAAGTAGGGATCCCGCCAGCCCTTGGTCGTTTCTTGCCGCAGGATGTCCATGGCCTCCTGGACAGTGAAGGCTCGCTTGTAGGGCCGCTCCGAGGTAAGGGCGTCGTAGATGTCGACAATCTGAAAGACGCGGGCCACCAGGGGGATTGCTTCTCCCTTGAGGCCGTCGGGATAGCCGCTGCCGTCCCAGCGCTCGTGGTGGTGGCGGATAAGGGGCAGCACATCCCTCATGGTGCGCAAGGGGCGGCAGATTTCCTCTCCAATTAGGACGTGGGATTTCATCACCTCCCACTCTTCCGGCGTGTGCTTGCCCGTTTTGCCCAAGATGGCGTCGGGTATGCCCACTTTGCCGATGTCGTGCAGGTAACCTCCCCAGGTCAGCACCTTGATCAGGGGACGGGGTAGCTGGAGAAACTCGCCAAAGCTCTTGGCCAGGGCTGCCAGCCGCTCGCAGTGATCCCCGGTGGTCGGATCCCGGCTTTCTACACTGCGGGCAATGGCAAATAAAACCTGGGCGGCATGATCCAAGTCTTCATTGAGATGCTTCTGGCGAACGAGGGAGCGCACCCGCGCCAGCAACTCGGACTCGTCAAAGGGCTTGCTCAAGAAGTCGTCTGCCCCCGCCTCAATCCCGCGCAGGCGATTTTTGCGGTCGCTGGCCGCTGCAATCAACACCACCGGGATCAGGCGTGTCTCTTCATCAGCCTTGATGCGCCGACAGACCTCGAATCCGTCCAACCCCGGCATCATCACATCCAACAGGACCAGATCCGGCTGCAAGCTTGGCAGCATCTGCAGGGCTTGCTGGCCGTTTTCCGCCTCGCTGACGCGATAACCAATGCTCTCCAACAGATCCCCCAGCAACAGGCGACTGTGGGGCTGATCGTCCACGATGAGGAGATGGCCCGCCGGCTCCTGCTCTCCAAAAGGTGCTATCTCAGGGATCCCAACCCTCACGGGCCTCTCAGCTTGGGCGGATTGCATCTTGGTAGAGACTACTCCTAGCTCACCGCTTCCACCGTAATTTCAGCTCCCAATTGCAAGCATCCGCCTTTCCACTGAACTTGCCAGGGCCTCAAGCCGCCGCCAATCCCTTAAAACACGGGTAAATAAGGGGATTTTTTCTGTCGCAATTCCCTCGCTAGGGATCCCATTCCTCGGCCACAATGGGGATAATGGAGGTAGTCTTGGCTACGTTTTTGGCACCCGTTTTGACTTTACCATGCCGTCTTTTTCCTCTGAGTCTCTGCAGGAGCAGGTGCGCCGCATCGATGACCAGCTTTCCCGCCGATCCCTGGAGCTAGACCCGGCAGGCTACTTTGTCATCTATGTGGATCGGCAGCAGCAGCTCATTTGCGCTAAGTACTACAGCACTGTGATCAACGAGCGGGGGCTGGCCACCGACCCGGAGACTGGAGCGGTGATCCCCGCGCGGGGGCCGGTCAATCGCTCCCCGCAGCGGGTGTACGTTGGCCGGACGGCCAAAGAGTTGTGCGTCCAGATTTTTGAAAAAGAAAGCGAAAAGGTCGTCTCTCAGCTCAGCCACGCCGCCTACCTGGGGCGGGAGTTTCAGAAGGCAGAGGCGGCCCTGCTCTCTGGCGAAGAGTACGTGCAGGACTAAGATCAAGCTCGCTGCAGGAGGCCAGCCTATGGCAGAATCGAGCCAGCTTGCCGTGACCAAGATCACTGCAGGGCAAGCTCGGCCATGGACGACAAGGTTAAGCCGGGAGCCATTCTGCGGGGACGCTACGAAATCCTCGGCCTTCTGGGGCAAGGAGGGTTTGGGGTTACCTACAAGGCGGTGGATCGCGACACTTTCAACACTCCCTGCGTGGTCAAGCGCCTGCGCCCGCTCTCGACGGATCCCTACACCCTGGCCACGGCGCGCAAGCTGTTGGAACGGGAGGCCAAGGTTCTCAACCGGCTCAACAACTACGACCGGGTACCTCGCCTCTTGGCCCACTTCGAGCAGGATCAGGAGTTCTATTTAGTCGAGGAGTTCATTGCCGGGCACGACCTCACCCACGAGCTGGTAGACGGCAAGCCGCTCAGCGAGCCAGAGGTCGTGCAACTCCTGTGGGAAGTTCTCGAGATCCTGCGCCATGTCCACGCCCACCAGATCCTGCACCGGGACATCAAGCCGGCCAACCTGATGCGCCGCGACTTCGACGGCAAGTTGGTGTTGATTGACTTTGGGGCGGTGAAGGAGGTGGGGAGATTGGTTAGCCACGCCCCCGGTCAAACCCAGGTGGCGACGGTAATCGGCTCGGTGGGCTACATAGCCCCAGAACAGCTTGGCGGCAAGCCCCAACCCTGCAGCGATATCTACTCGGTGGGGGTGCTGGCCATCCAAGCGTTGACTGGCCGTCCCCCCACCAAGATCCGGGACGATCCCCGCACCGGCCAGCTGCTTTGGCGGGATCTGGTGCCAGTTAGCAAGGAGCTGGCCGAGATTGTAGATCGCATGATCTGTCCCCGCTGGCAGGAGCGCTTCCAGTCGGCGGCTGAGGTGATGGAGGCGCTGCGGCCTCTCCTGCCTACCCCCCCCGAAGGTGTAGCGCCTGCTCTTTCCCAGCTTTCGGTGGATCAACTCTTGGCGATGCGCTTGGTAACCCGCGGCCAGGAAAAAGCTCGCCAAGGGGATCTGCAGGGGGCGATTGCCGACTACACGTTGGCCATCCAACTGGATCCCCAGAATGGCCGCGCCTATAGCCAGCGGGGCAGCGCTCGCTACAAAAGTGGCGACTGGGCAGGGGCTGTGGAGGATTTCACCCAGGCCATTCAACTGACAGGGGATGCCCGTGCCTATGTCAACCGCGGCATCGCTCGCTATCGGCTGGGGAACTATGAGGGAGCAGTTGCTGATTACACGCACGCCCTCCGTCTCGACCCTCACTGGGCCCTGGCCTACTACAGCCGCGGCAATGCCTACCGGCAGCTCGATCAGCCGCAGCAAGCCATCGAGGACTATTCCCGCGCCCTTGAGCTCAACCCCGAGGAAGTACGGGCCTACTTTAACCGCGGCGTAGTGCGCGGCCAGTTGGGAGATGCGCAAGGGGCTGTAGCCGATTTTTCCGAGGTCCTCCGACGGGATCCCCAAGATACGGAAGCTTATTTCAACCGGGGCGTAGCACGGGCGCAGTTGCTGGACTTTCAGGGAGCCATTGAGGACTATACCCAGGCGCTGCAGTTGGATCCCGGCCACCCCAAGGCCTGTTACCGCCGCGGTCTAGCCCGGCAGGCGTTGGGGGATCTGCAAGGGGCCATTACTGATTTTTCCCAGGCCATTGCGCTGAGGGCTACGCAGGGGGAGGAGCCTTCGGGAGCCGTGGCGGCAGCTCAAGCGGAGCTCTATCTGCAGCGGGCTGTGGCCTACCTGAGCAACAACGCCCTGGAGGCAGCGCTGGCTGACTGCGAACAGGCGCTCCGCCTTAATCCTGCCCTGGCGCTAGCCCATTTCTACCGGGGGCTGGCCCGCCAGGGGTTGGGGGATCCGGCAGGCGCTTTGGCCGACTTCAACCGCGCCCTGGAGTTGGATCCCCGGCTGGCCAAGGCCTACCTCAAGCGTGGGATTGCCCATCTGGAGCTGGGTCACCTGGAAGCGGCTCTGGCAGACTTGAATCAGGCCATTGCTTTAGATGCCAGCGATGTCGGCGCCCGCAGCAGCCGCGGGCAGGTTCACCGGCTTTTGGGGGATCCCTTGGCGGCCCTGCAGGACTACACGGCTGCCCTGGAGCGGGATCCCCGCAACCCGCAGCTCTACTTCGACCGCGGCCAGATCTACTTTGAGCAAGAAGATTGGGCAGCAGCCTGTGAGGATTTCTCCCAGGCGCTGCAGTGGGCAGGCCAGCCGGGGGGCCCCCATGGGCTGGATCTGATGGCTCGTATCCACTTGTACCGGGGCATGGCGCGGCAGCGGCTGGAAGACTGGCAGGGAGCGCTGGCCGATTTCACGGCCTTGATCCAAGAGCAGCCGCAGGCTTCCCAGGGATTTGCCCTGCGGGCAGCGGTACACCTAGTCTTGGGAGACGAGGAGGCAGCGTTGGCTGATCTCGACCGGGCCATAGGCTGCAACCGCGACTGGGGGCTGGCGGATGCGGCGCTGGCCTACCGGCAGCGGGGGGATCTCCACCGCCAGGCCAACCGGCTGCAGCAGGCCATTGCCGACTACACCCAGGTCCTGGCCTTGAACCCGCAGGAGCGCCACGCCCTCCTCTGGCGGGCTCTCCTTTGGGATCAGGCGGGGGAAATAGAGAGGGCCCTGGCCGATTACACCCAGCTCCTGCAACTGGAGCCAGATCCGCAGACGCGCCTCTGGGCCTTGAACAACCGCGGCTGGGCCTACGCCCAACAGGGAGATTTTGCGGCAGCTATCCGCGACTACACGCAGGTTCTCGAACGGGATCCCAGCCACATCAAAGCCCACTGCAACCGTGCCCTAGCCCGCGCTGCCGTTGGTGACTGGCAAGGAGCCTGTCAGGACTTCCAAACTGCTCTCCAGTTGCAAGGATACGAGGGTCGCCTTTGGGAAGAAGAGACTCACTCCCTAGGCAGCTCTTAGCGATCCTCTACCCTGAGCCTAACTTGCTCCCGTCGCTCCTCGAAGTCGCTCACCAGCAGCCTTACCTTGAGCTGCCATTCTCCCGCTAAGGGCAAGAGGACATCTTCCACCTCAAACTGGCCAGGTTCTCTTGGCAGCGCCTGGCGGCGCAGAGGCGGGATCCCACGTGCGGGGAGGTCAAACTCCAGGCTCAGCTCCTGGGCGGGGATCCCCTTAACTTCCACTTGGATGCGGTTGTTGCCAGGGCGGCAGGGCAGGATCTGCAGGCGGAGGCTGCCTTCTGGCCAGCTCAATGTCTCTTGGCAAGCCGGTCCCGCTCCTTGGCCAGGAGGGGCTTGGGCCACCAGAAAGCTGGTCAAGGCCAGCACCAGAACTAGCCCCACCAACTCCAGGCGGACAATTTGGCGCAGGGATCGGCCCGCCGACCAAACCCCCTCTCGCAACGCCGGCAGCAGCCGCAACTTGTTGTGGGCGCCCAAACCCACGATCATCAGCACCAGCAACAGCTTCGCCCAGAGGTACTGCCCGTAGGGGTGCTCCCAGTCCCAGCCGCGGTGGATCCCGCCCATCCCCACTCCCGCCAGCACCAGCCCCGGCACAGCCCAGGTGGCCACATCGGAAAATCGTTGGATGACACCTGCCGATTGGGAAGTCCATTCAAGGACTCCGTCCCGCTGGCGCAATCGGCTCAACAGGCGCTCCACCCCCCACAGCCCCCCCAACCAAAAAGCCGAGCCGGCCAGGTGCAGCCCCAAGAGGGCCATCGTCCCTGCTGGATACTCGCTGGTGAGGGCATGGCCGATGGGCAAAAACGACCCTATCACCGCCACCGACCCCAGGCCGTTGGCCCAGCGGGGCCCGCCCTCGCAGGCCCAGATCAGGATCCCCAGCCCCACCAGCCGCAGCCCTGTGCCCCATCCGTAGGGAGAGATGAGCACGCTCAGCAGCTCTGGCCCGGCAAAGTGGGGGTAGAGCTGGGCCAAATGCAAACCCAAAGCCACCAGCGTCAGGCTGAGGGTGAGCCAGGCGGCAGCAAAAGCCCAGGCCTCAGCAGAGAGCTCTATTTCATCGGCAGTGCCCGACCGCCCCCGCACCAGCCGCCACCAGCCCAGCACGCCGACAACAAACAGGCTGCCCAGGTAGATCCCCCAGCGCACCCCCACCAGCGGCCAATAGAAGGGATCCCCCGCTTGGGCTGCCCTCGCCGCTCGCAACAGCTCCGGATCCGCCGCCCCCACCAGGAAGACAAACGAGCCCCCTACCGGATGAGAGTCGGCAGAGATGGCCCGCCAACTGACGATGTAAACCCCCTCCGGCATCTCCGCAGGCAAATCTCCCTGGGGCGCGTTGCCGCTGCTAACCAAGTTTTCCAGGGGCAGCACCTGGCCGTTGCTGTCCAGCACCTGGAGCTGCGTGAGCTGCACGGGTTCATTGAAGACCAGCCGCACCTGCGCCGGGGCTTCCTGCAGCATCGCCCCATCTTCGGGAAAGGTGGAGAGCAAGCTGGCGTGGGCAAAAACGGGTCGGATCCCGCCCACCCACAGCAGGGCGCACAAGAGACCCATCCGAATCCAGAAGAGGATAGACATCATCCCAACGGCAAACCCGGCTAGCGAGCGCCATGCCCGTGGCTGTGTCCATGCCCGTGGCCGTGGGTCTCTCCTTTGCCCGTCAGCTTCAGCAGGGGTGCTGGCTCCGGCAAGCTATGGGGATCCTCCCCCGGCTGCGCCACCTGGATCCAGCGGTACATGCCTTGCTCACATTCCTGGATAACCGGGATGGGGAGGGTCTCGCCGGGGCGATCCGGCAACCTGAGAAGGATACTGAACTCATCCATAAACTCATCCGGCAGCGAGCCGCCGCTCCAGATCACCTCGGCCACCGTTTCGGTGATCATCTTCCCGTGGGACTCGTAAGGTTTGTCCAGCGGCTTTTTCACCGTCTCAATTTTCCACAGGGGATGCACCATCGGCTTCACCGAGGTCGCCCCTTCCGGGATCTGCACCCGCAGGCGAATGGTGGGGGATCCATCGCAGCCATGGGGCACGCGGAAGGTGAGCTTGGCAACGCTGCCCGCCGGGGCCTCTTTGGGATGGACGGTTACATGGGCCCAAGCAGAAGCAAGGGGCAAAACGCTCATCCCCAGCGCAAGCAGAGATTTCTTGGCCAAGGCCAAGTAACTTTGCAAACTGAACATTGCAAACGCTCCTTAACAACGCTAGGTGGAAAGAGAACCAGGCAGGGTCTGGCTGGCAAAACCTATGGATGGTGATGGGATCCGTGGGATTCGGTTACGCTCATGCTGTGCTGACCCCAACTGGAGAGGCCCATGGACACCAGGCCGGCGCTGGCCAAGCCCATGGACACCAGCCCAAAAGAGAGGGCGCCCATCGCCACCAGGCCAATGGAGAGAATGCCGTGGGTCACCACGCCTATGGCCACCACCCCGTGGGCGGAGATGCCGACGGCCACCAAACCATGCGCCCCCACACCAACCGACAAGATTTTGCGGCGGGATCCCTGTGCTCCACAGCCCTGCTCCTGCGGCACCGGGGCGACAGAATTTTTCGGAGCCAAGGTCAGATCTTGAGTCCTCTCCTGAGCCATCAGCCTTTGCTCCAGTTGTGCTCAGCCCGGTCGAGAACATAGGCGGCCACGGCTTCGATTTCTTCTGGTTTGAGGAGCTTGCCAAAAGCGGGCATGGCCCCTTTGCCGTTGCGCACCTGGGCTTGGATCAGCTCAGGGGTATCCACGTGGTACTCGTGCAGGGCAGCCAGGGAAAGGTTTTTCGCCGCCACCAGAGTGTTGCGACCGTTCAAGTGACAGCCCACACACTTGGCCTGAAAGACCTTGGCACCCAAAGCCAAATCCGGTTCCGCAGAAGCCACCTGCGGGCCCCAGAAGACGGCGGCGCCGACCAGCAAAAGGAGCAAGAAAAACTTGATGATCCGCATTTTCCTCTCAACAATCTGCAAAAAACCGCTCATGGAAAAATCCAGCTTTTGAAGCTAGACCATTATCTCCACTAGGTCAGGTTAGGTCAAAAGACAGCCTGTCAACTCCCCTGCAGGTACCATAGGGTGCAGGATCCCCAGGGCCATGAGCAGTCTGCCGCCGGAGTTCATCCAGTTGGTGCGCCAGAAGGCCGACATCGTCGAGGTGGTGGCCGAAAAGGTGGTGTTGCGCAAGCAGGGCAAGAATTTCGTCGGCCTCTGCCCTTTCCACAACGACCACAAGCCCAGCTTTCAGGTCAGCCCCAGCAAGCAGATCTACAAGTGCTTTGCCTGCGGGGCGGGGGGAGATGTCATCCGCTTTGTCAGCCAGATAGAGGGCCTTTCCTTTGCCGAGGCGGTGCGCCACCTGGCCCGCCGCTACCATGTGCCGGAGCCCAAGGGATCCCTCTCCCAGGACTACGAGCGCCAACTCTCCCACCGGGAAAAGCTGCTGGAGATTTTGGCCCTGGCTGCCGATTTCTATCGGCATGCTCTCCGCTCCCAGATAGGATCCGCCGCCCGCCAGTACCTGCACAGCCGCCGCCTGAGCGAAGAGACCTTGCAAAAATTTCAAATCGGCTTTGCTCCCCCCGGCTGGCACTCGCTCTACGAGTACCTGGTCAACCAAAAGCGCCAGCCGGTCAAACTTCTAGAAGAAGCCGGCTTGCTGGTGCCGCGCCAGCAGGGATCCGGCCATTACGACCGCTTCCGCAACCGCATCATGCTGCCCATTTTCGATTTGCAGGGGCGGGTTATTGGCTTTGCCGGCAGAGCCCTGGGAGAGGAGCAGCCCAAGTACCTCAACTCCCCGGAAACGGAACTTTTCAACAAGGGCCAGGTGGTCTATGGTCTCAACTTTGCCCGCGAGGCCATTGCCAAAGCCGACCAAGTCTTGGTGGTGGAAGGCTATTTCGATGTCATCGCCCTGCACCAAGCCGGCATCGCCTATGCCGTAGCCGCGATGGGCACAGCCTTGACGCCGCACCAGGTCAAGACTCTGCTGCGCTATACCCAGTCCAAGCGGCTGATTCTCAACTTCGATGCCGACCGCGCTGGGTTGAATGCCGCCAAGCGGGCCATCGAGGCCATTGAAGAGCAGGCGCGGCGGGGGGAAATCGAGCTGCGCATCCTCACCCTTCCTGCCGGGAAAGATGCCGACGAGTTCCTGCGGCAGCACTCGGTCTCCGCATTTGAGGCCCTGCTGGCTCAGGCTCCCCTGTGGCTAGATTGGCAAATTGACCAGGTGCTGGCCGGTCGGGATCTCGCTCAAGGTGCCGATTTCCAACAGGCCTATCAGGCGCTGGTACAACTGCTGGCTGGTTTGGGCGGGCAATGGCGCTCTCTGTACATCCACAAAGTGGCGGAATTGCTCAGCCGGGGCAACGCTCGCCTCAGCCGCAATCTGGAAGAGGACCTGCGCCGGGCCGTGCGCCAGTACCGCTGGTCCAAACCCCGGCAACTTGCTGCCCCCAAGGGATGCAAACTTTTGCAATCGGAGTCCCACCTTCTGCAGATCTTTTTGCACTTTGCCGAGTACCGCCGCGAGATCCGCCAAACCTTGATGGAGCGGGAGCTGCAGTTTAGCTTCCGTCCCCACCGGGAGCTGTGGCAGCGGATCTTGGAGCTGCTCTCGGCCCAGCCGGAGCTGGAAGACCAGGGAGAGGGTCTCCTGACCGCCCTGCGCACCCTCTGCGCCCAAGACGAGGACCTCAACGAGCGCCTCAGCCACCTGCTCTGGCTGGACGAAAATACCCGCGTGGCCCTGATGCGTCCGCGCCTGGTGGTGCGGGCTGCCTTGGCCAACATGGAGTTGGAAATTCGCCAGAAGCGCTACCGCTACTGGACGCAGCTCTGGGATCAGGCCTTTTCCGAGGGCAACACCGCTCTGGCTGCCCAGTACCAGGCCAGCATTCAACAGGAATATCAGGCTATTCAGGCCTTGCAGCGCCAGGTGCAACTCAACCTGGAAGACCTGCTGGAGGCACCGCTGGCTGAAGACTAGGGGGGCTCTTCTCCCTAAGGGAGCGGGGCAGGGGGTGAGGGCCCAGCAAAGCGCGCTGGCGAGAGGCTGGGGAGCCACTCATCCGCCTGGCCATACGCCTGCTGGGCAAAGCGGCGGGCTAAGGCCGGCAGGATGGCCAAAGGGCTGCTGAAGCCGGAGAAGAGCTGCAGCCCTTCCCAGCCGGGCAGGGATCCCACCAAAGGCTGGTGATCGGCGCTGAAGGCCACCAAGCAGTGATACCACCGCCCAGGCAGGCGGGCCACCTGAGGCAGGTAGCGACCGGCCTGTTCCCGGATCTGGGCTTCGCTGGCAGCGGCATCTACCTCGGCCATGGGATCCGTCAGCACCCGACTAATCTGCCCCAGGCGAAGGCTGCCGTCGAGAAACTGCACGATCCCGACATCCAGGATGGGCGGGCAGAGCTCCTGTCCCGGCTGGTCCCAGAGGGGATCCCGGTCGGGGCGGCCAGCTTGCCGCTCCAGCTCCAAACGCTGCACGGGCGCGCCCATGACGATGGCTCTCAACCGCACCTCCGCAGGATCCAGCTCCAGGGATTCGGCGTGGGTGAAGTAGATAGGAGCCCAGATCCCGGCCTGGCGCAACAAAGCCCGTGTCCAGCCGCCGGCGCACACCACCACCTGAGCCGCTCCGCAGAAGTCGGTATCCGTCTCCACGCCCGTAATGCGCCGGCCCTGGCGCCGCAAGGCCCTTACGGTTTGCAAGAGCAGGGATCCCCCTAGGCGTTGGAAAGCCTTCTGAAAAGCCAGCGTCGTCAACCAGGGGTGGATGTGGCCATGCCGCGCCCAGAGTACACCCTCGAGGGCGGCAGGGTTTAAAAGCGGCTCTAGCTCACAGGCCGCCTCTACAGAAATTCGCTGCGGTGGGATGCGACAGTCGGCCAGATCGGCTTCCACTGCCTCCATCCTGTAGCCAGGGGCAACGGGCATGAGCAGATCCAGCTCGCGAAATTGAAGATCCGCCTCCAGCTCCTCTGACAGGGTGCGGTAGCGCTGGATCCCTTCTTCCCCCAGGGCTTTGAGCAGGGGGGTTTTCCCGGCCCAATGGGCCAGGCCACCGTAGCTGTAGCGAGTGGCACTGGACGGCAGCGCTTCCTTCTCAACGAGGAGAACGGATCCCCCCTGGCGGGCCAGCTCGTAGCTCAAGGCTGCCCCCGTGATCCCGCCGCCGACGACGATCCAGTCGTAGTTGGCCATGCTGCGGCCCTGAAACCTATCTTGCGGCAGAGTGGCTCTTTCAGGGTAGCAAGCACAGCAGAACCTAAGCCGTGGCGGATACCAGCTGAGGCGGAACCCACAGAGAGCCTCCCTGAGTCCTGATCGAGTGTTCCCGCCGAAGTCGAATGGCGTTCTCTGGCGTTCATCGTGATCGATAGCGTAGCAAGGGTGAAGATATGAACGAACTACTGCAAACCATCAACCGCAGTCTTCTAGAGATGGCGTTCGGGCCGTGCGGCGCCTGGCGGGATCCGCAGCCAACCGGTGGATCCCCAGCCCTTCCCTACAAATGCTGCTGGTGCAAGTCAGCCAAGTGGGTGCTTGGGTGGCAGGGATCCTGGCAGCCAGCGTGGTGGCTTTCCCAGATCTGCGCCTGGGAGATCTGATCGGGCTGTTGGGGTTAGGGTCGGTGGCCATCGGTTTTGCTTTTCAAGATATTTTCAAGAACTTCCTGGCGGGCGTGCTGCTGCTTTTGAACGAGCCTTTTCAACTCAATGACCAGATTGTCGTCGGGGATTTTGAAGGTACAGTTGAGGAAATCAGCATTCGCTCCACCCAGATTCGCACCTACCAAGGAGAACGGGTGGTGATCCCCACCAGCCCGATCACGGTCTTAACCGATCGCCCCTTTCGCCGCACCGATCTGGAGATTGGCCTCGACTACAACACACCCCTGCCCAAAGCCTTGGAGGTGCTGCTGGAGGCGATGCAAGGCGTGGAGGGAGTGCTGGCGGAGCCCCCTTTGAGCTGGACATCGTCGGCTTTGGCGACAGCTCCATCGATTTTGTGGTGCGCTACTGGACTCGGCCTCGCAAGGCGGAGGTGCGCCGCGTCCGCACTCAGGTGATATCGCCCTCAAGCAGGCCTGTGACCGGGCCGGATTGGTCATTCCCTACCCGATTCGCACGGTGTACCTGTTCGACCAGCAGGATTTTCAGGATCACCTCCCCACTTCCAGAGCCGCCTAGGGATAGCGGGCCGGCAGCATTTGGAACCGGCTCTCCCCCAGCAACACCGCCTTGGGGTTGGGATAGGTATCTTGCAAAAGGGCGCAGGCACTCCCCGCCCTCCGGCTACTGCCTGCCAGCAGGCAAGAGTCTCATCCGTAGAGGAGCCGCTCCACCGCTGCCACAATATCTGCCGGCTGCACAATGGTGGCCGCTTCTAGCGTGCCGTTGTAGGGGGTGGGAATGTCTTGGGAGGCCAGGCGCACTACGGGCGCGTCCAGCTCGTCGAAGAGTTCTTCCATGATGCGGGCCGTCAGCTCTGCCCCAATGCCGCCCGTTTTCATGTCTTCTTCCACGATGACCACCCGGTGGGTTTTGCGCACCGAAGCAGCAATCGTCTCCATATCGAGGGGCTTGAGGGAGATCAAGTCGATCACTTCCGGATCGATCTCCTGCTCCAGCAGGGTGTCCACGGCCTTAAGCACGTGGTGGCGCATGCGCGAGTAGGTGAGGATGGTAACGTCAGATCCCGTGCGGACAACTTCCGCCTTGTCCAGGGGCAAGAGGTACTCCTCCTCCGGCAGGTCTTCTTTGAGGTTGTAGAGGAGCACATGCTCGAAAAAGAGAACGGGGTTGTCGTCGCGGATGGCCGACTTGAGCAGACCCTTGGCGTTGTAAGGGGTGGAACAGGCGACGATCTTCAGACCCGGCACTGCCTGAAAGTAAGCCTCCAGCCGCTGCGAGTGCTCGGCTCCCAATTGGCGTCCCACCCCGCCTGGCCCGCGGATCACCAGCGGGATCTTGAAGTTGCCGCCGGACGTGTAGCGCAGCATGCCGGCATTGTTGGCAATTTGGTTAAAGGCCAGGAGCAAAAAGCCCATGTTCATCCCTTCCACCACAGGCCGCAAGCCGGTCATGGCTGCCCCGATGGCCAAGCCGGTGAAGCTGTTTTCGCAAATGGGGGTATCCAGGAGGCGCATCTCCCCGTATTTGCGATATAGGTCTTTGGTGACTTTGTAGGAGCCGCCGTAGTGGCCCACATCCTCTCCCAGAACAAACACATTGGGATCCCTGGCCATCTCTTCGTCGAGGGCGGCACGCAAGGCATTGTAAAGGAAGGTCTCGGCCATAGAGGGCAACCGCTGCTCAAAAATGTTGCTAAGTTTCCATTAAACCATTTTGCCGGCAGGGATCCGCTGGCAGACAACCCGCTGGGCAGGGCACCTCGCCCCTAGGGATCCCAACCCCGGTCATGTTGCCAAAAGCACACCAAAACGGTATCAGCAGCTCTGCGAGCGCCTCGCCAAAACCCGCAAAGGCCGATTCTTTCGTTGACCCGCTCGATGCCTTGCGCCACAAGGCTTTCAGGCCTCTCACCCCCCCTCTTCGGGGCCCTTTTTTGCCGTTTTCGACCGACCCCCTCGCAAATAGGCCTTGCATTCCTTGCCCCGCTTGGGTTTAATAAGGGTAGAGTTCCCCCTTCGGGGGGATCCCTAGAAATTGGAAACATTCATCAGAACTCGTCTTGTGACGAACAGCTTGCGGGTTCCCCCTTCGGGGGGATCCCTAGAAATTGGAAACTTGCTTATGCGGGACCTCCCGAGCTCGGTGTACCAGGTCACGTTCCCCCTTCGGGGGGATCCCTAGAAATTGGAAACGCACAAAGTACCCTGCGTGGTAAATTTGGGAAGCTAACGTTCCCCCTTCGGGGGGATCCCTAGAAATTGGAAACTATTATATGTTGGTCGCATATGAATGCGACCATAATGTTCCCCCTTCGGGGGGATCCCTAGAAATTGGAAACACGAAGATCCCTCTCGTTATGGTAGCGATACTCGGCTAGTTCCCCCTTCGGGGGGATCCCTAGAAATTGGAAACTTCACGAAAAGAAGGAAAAAATTCTTCATAAATCCTGTGTTCCCCCTTCGGGGGGATCCCTAGAAATTGGAAACTTGTAACCTTCTACCTCACCTGCGATCTAGAGTAGTGTAGTTCCCCCTTCGGGGGGATCCCTAGAAATTGGAAACGGCCAGGGATCTTTCTCATCTTTGGCGTGCCACTGGGTTCACCCTTCGGGGGGATCCCTAGAAATTGGAAACTTGGTGAATCTTACCCAGCGCTGTTGTTGGAAATTCCAATAGTTCCCCCTTCGGGGGGATCCCTAGAAATTGGAAACACGGACTTTTGTCCATGCATCTTTGATAACTTGTTCGGGTTCCCCCTTCGGGGGGATCCCTAGAAATTGGAAACCTCTATCGTACATCTCAGTATTAGGTCCAAAAACAATTGTTCCCCCTTCGGGGGGATCCCTAGAAATTGGAAACAACAGAGAGCAGCTAGCCCCCCATTCCTGCTCTTGCGAGTTCCCCCTTCGGGGGGATCCCTAGAAATTGGAAACACACTCGCGCAGATACCTGCGCTTGCTCGAATAGATGATGTTCCCCCTTCGGGGGGATCCCTAGAAATTGGAAACTTCGGCCGGCTTACCCGGCAGACTTGCGCCGTATCACGTTCCCCCTTCGGGGGGATCCCTAGAAATTGGAAACTCGAGGCCATGGGGACAGTTGATAATGGGGATCTCGAGTTCCCCCTTCGGGGGGATCCCTAGAAATTGAAAACTTTTCTAAGCTCAGGTTGGTGAAATTATCTAACGACTGTTCCCCCTTCGGGGGGATCCCTAGAAATTGGAAACTAGCCAACTTGGTGCGGCAACCAACCACCCTCTCAGGTTCCCCCTTCGGGGGGATCCCTAGAAATTGGAAACTTCCAGTAGTAGGCTCTTCCGCCTACGTTACGGATAATACGTTACGGATAATGAGTGTTCCCCCTTCGGGGGGATCCCTAGAAATTGGACTAGAAATAGAAAATGAGCTTGCTGCTGCCGAAGCTAGCCCTGACATTGGGAGATCCGGCGGGGATTGGGCCAGAGATTGTGCTCAAGGCGCTGGCGGATCCCCAGGTGCAGGCCTGCGCCCAGATAACGGTGGTGGGCGAGCGGCAGGTTTTGGAAGCTACCTACTGCCTTCTGCGCCAGCGAGGGGCAACCGACCTGGCCGACCCGGCAGGGATCCCGGTGCTGGAGGGCGGCAGCGGCTTCTACCTAGAGCCGTCGCGCGTGGGCCGGGGGGATGTCGCAAGCGGGGCGGCCAGCTTTGCCTACCTGAAAACAGCTATTGAAGAAGCGCTGCGGGGCCAGTTCCAGGGGATCGTGACCGCTCCCATTGCCAAATACCTCTGGCACCAGGCGGGCTACCCCTTCCCTGGCCAAACAGAAGTTCTGGCCCAGCTCAGCGGGAGCGAGCGCTACGGCATGCTGTTTGTGGCCCGTTCTCCCCACAGCGGCTGGCAGATCCGGGTTTTGCTGGCCACCACCCACATCCCCCTGAGCCAGGTGCCCCTCACCCTTACCCCGGAGCTGGTGCGCGCGAAGTTGGACTTGCTGGTTGGATCCCTGCGTAAGCTCTTTGGGATTGTCAATCCGGTGATTGCTGTGGCTGGCCTTAACCCCCATGCTGGCGAGCAGGGGCAGCTTGGGCAGGAAGAGAAAACGTGGCTGGCGGAGCTGCTAAGAACCTATCCCCACGCCAGAATCTGGGGGCCGCTTCCCCCCGATACCATGTGGCTAGCGCCCGCCCAGGCCTGGTATGGTCAAGGAGCTCCTGCTGTGGCCGATGCCTACCTGGCTCTCTACCACGACCAAGGCCTGATCCCCGTGAAGCTGCTGGCGTTTGACCGGGCCGTCAACCTAACCCTGGGGCTGCCCTTTATTCGCACCTCCCCCGACCACGGCACTGCCTTTGACCTAGCCGGGCAGGGGGTAGCCCGCGCCGAGAGCCTCAAGCAGGCCATCCTGCTAGCAGCCGAGCTGGCCCTCAGCTCTGCCGCAGCGTCTCGATCCCTTCAGGCCCAGCGATAATGGCCTCCGTGGCCATGCCGATAAACAGGCCGTGCTCCACCACCCCCACCGTTCCCTTGAGCTGCTCGGCCAGCTTGGCCGGATTGGCGATGGGGCCAAACTGGCAGTCGAGGATGTAGTGCTGCTCGTCGGTGAGGTAGGGATCCCCCTCGGCAGTGCGCCGCAGCACCGCCTGACAGCCCAGGGCCTCCACCCGCGCCAAGGTGGTTTTCCAGCCAAAGCGCACCACCTCCACCGGCACCGGGAAGCGGGTGCCCAGGTGGGCCACCTTTTTGGAGGCATCGGCGATGATGATGAGCTCAGCAGCGCTGGCCTCCACCAGTTTCTCCCGCAGCAGAGCTCCCCCTGCCCCCTTGATGAGGTTGAGGGATCCCACTTCGATTTCGTCGGCTCCATCGATGGCAAGATCTAGGCGCGGCTGCTCCTCCAGCGTGGCCAGCGGGATCCCTAGAGAGCGGGCCTGTTCTGCCGTGCGCTCGGAAGTGGGCACCCCAATGAACTGCAGCCCCTCCTTTTGCATTCGCTGGGCTAGGGCGCCCACAGCAAAGGCGGCTGTGGATCCCGTGCCCAGCCCCACCACCATGCCCGACTGCACCTTTTGGGCCGCCGCTTGGGCTGCCGCCTGTTTCAGCTCATCTGCACTGGCCATCTCGCCTTTCCGAAGTTCAACCGAATTATTCTACCGTCCGCTCCAGCTAAAGCCTGCTGGCGCCTCCACCACCTGGCCAAAGAGATCGTAGGGCTCGGCCCGCGTAATCTGCACCGGCACCAGGGATCCCAGGGATCCCGGCCCGCGCACATACACCACCCCGTCCACCTCAGGGGCAAAGCGGGGGGAACGGCCAATCCACTCGCCGGTGCGGGGGTTTTCCTGCTCCAAAAGCACAGGCACCACCTGCCCCACCTGCTCGCGGTTGCGGCGGAAGGCGATCCCTTGCTGCAGTTGCATTAGGCGGGCGCGGCGCTCTTCCTTGAGGGGCTCCGGCACCTGCTGGGGCAGATGGTAGGCGGGCGTGCCCTCTTCCGGGGAAAAGGTGAACACCCCCACATGGTCAAATTGGTGGCGCTGGACAAACTCCAAAAGATGCTGGAAGTGCTCCTCCGTCTCGCCGGGAAAGCCGACGATAAAGCTGGTGCGCAGGACAGCCTTGGGCAGGGCCTGGCGCAGCCGTTCGATGAGCCGGTCGTTAACCTGGCTCTGCCAGGGGCGGTTCATGGCCTTGAGGATCGCTGGGTGGCTGTGCTGCAGCGGCAGATCCAGATAGAGCAAGAAATTGGGCGTCTCCTGAATGGCCTCCACCACCGCCGGCGTAATGCCCGTGGGGTAGGCATAGAGCATGCGGATCCAGGGGATGGGGATCTGGCCCAGAGCGCGGATAAGCTCGGCCAGCCGCGGCTCCCCGTAGAGGTCGAGCCCGTAGTTGGTGGTGATCTGGGAAATGAGGATTAGCTCCTGCACCCCTTCTGCAGCCAGTTGTTCTGCTTCCCGCAGAATGGACTCGATGGGGCGGGAGCGTTGCTTTCCCCGCAGGTGGGGGATGATGCAGAAGGAGCAGCGGTAATCACACCCTTCCGCCACCCGCAGGTAGGCCACCGGGGCATGGGTGGTGCGATAGCGGGGGACGGTCTCGTCGGCAATGTAATCTAAGCTCGAGGTAACGGCGTTAACCCGCTCTCCCCGCTCTGCCCGCTGGATAACCTGGACAATCTGGTGGTAGTCGCCGGTGCCGACGATGGCCACCGCCTCGGGGATCTCCCGCAGCAGCTCCTCTTGGAAGTGCTGCGCCAGGCAACCAGCGATGATGATCTTCTTGCCCTGCACCGCCAGCTCCATCAGGGTGCTGACCGACTCCCGCCGCGCCGCTTCGATGAAGCTGCAGGTGTTGACGATGACGTAGTCGGCGCTGTCTTCGTCGCCCTCCACCCGGTAGCCTGCCTGGGCCAGCAGGCCCAGCATGTGCTCGGTGTCCACCCGGTTTTTCTCACAGCCCAGGTGCAAAACGGCAACAGCCGGCGCTTCCTTGAGGGAAGAGGTAGACAAAGCGGTTTCTAACCAGTTCATAGCCCCAGGAGAGGACGCGCAAATGGCGACAAGAGCTGAGAAGATTAAAGCCTTCTTATTCTAGTTCTAGTTGGGTTTTGCTTTTAAAGGCGGGGAAGAGAACCGTCTATCTTGTCTAACTCGCTGCCAACCCGCTCAATCGGGATAGCCCCCAAAGTTAACCAAAACCAAGCCAACAGCCACTGCCAGCGCCAGCCCGGTGGCCGCCCAACTGCAGGGATCCCCGCCAGCCGCTGGCGGCACCAAGGGCGCCCGCCCGTAGCCCCGCAGGCGCAGCGCCTGGTAAACTCGCTGCGAACGTTCGTAGCTGCGAACCAACAAAGTGCCCACGGCAGCAGCCAGAAAGGGCAGGTCTTGCCGCCAAGTTGGCCCAGGCTGCCACAGGGATCCCCGCGGTCGCCAGCCCCTCAGCCGCGCGGCCCGCTGCATCCGCTGCCACTGGCTGCCCACTTCCTGCAAATAGCGCTGGGTTAGCCAGGCCAGTTCCAGGAGGAGGTCGGGGATCCCCAGCGCCCGCAAAGCTGCCAACAGGGCCGGTAGGGGAGTGGTCTCCAACAGCAGCGTCGCCAGCGCTAAAAGCGCCAGGCTGCGCCCGCCAAGGCAGAGGGCCCTCTCCAGCCCCTCCCAGCGCAAAGCCAGGGATCCCCAGCGCCAGAGGAGGGTGTCCCCAACGGCAAAGGGCAGGAAGAGGACAAAGGCTATCAACAGAACGCCGGGAGCGGCCAGGCGTCTGAGCCCTCGGCGCAGAGGCAATCCGGAGAGCCCCCAGAGAAAAGCCACCACCGCCCAGACCAGGGGTAGCAAGGCCAGGCGCTGCACCTGGGCAAAGGCCGCCATCAGTGCCAGCAGGCCAACCAGCTTGGGCAGGGGCCGCCAGCGGTGCAGCCAAGAAGGGGGCGGCGGCAGGGGAGCTTGTGAAGAAAGCATCCTCTCCCTAACCGGCATGGCCCGACGACAGGGATGAACAGCCTCAGCCCTATCTTTGGGCATCTTCTCCCAGCAGCTCCGGCTGCACCCGCTGCAAAAACCCCACCACCCAACGGGTAAACAGCCCCTCCACCACCGCCAGCGGCAGGTGGGCAGCTACCAAACTGGTCAGAGCCAGGTGCTCTGCCGAGGTGGAAGGGATCCCCTCCCTGCGCAGCGCCGCCAGCACCACGCCGTAAAACAGCAGCGCCGCCAGCACCACCCCCACCGCTCCCGCCCAAAAAGCGGCCCAGCCCGTGCCCAACCAGCGCCGGCTTGCCCGGAAGATCCCTCCTGCCAGAAGCGCCGGGATCCCCATAATGGCGGCGTTGATCCCCAGGGTGGTCAACCCCCCATGCCCAAAAGCCACCGCCTGAAAAAACAGGCCCACCACAATTGCCGGGTAGGCCAAGGCCCCCAGCATCACGCCCATCAGCCCATTGAGCAGCAGGTGCAGGCTGGCCGGGGGAAAAGGCAGGTGAAGGGAGGAGGCGACAAAAAAGGCCGCCGTGAGCAGCGCTGCCTTGGGGAGCTGGCGGCGGGGATCCTTTTCCAACCGCTGGAGGAGGTGTAGGCTCCAACCCGTAAGCAGGGCAGTGATGCCATAACCCCCCAGCCAAAGCGGTGCTGGCAAAAGGCCCTCGCTGATGTGCATGGCTAGTCTTGGCTCAAAGCGGCAGCATCCACTGGGGAGTCGGGGAGTTCTGGGCCTTGGAAGGGGCGGGGCCGGGAAAAAAACAGGGCCGTGCCCAAACAGCCCCAGATAACACAGGCAGCCATAACCCCCCGCTGTAGGGGGCCAAAGCCAGGGGAGGAGGGGCTGGGGATCCCTTCTGCCTGCATACCCTCCTCGCCCACCGGCACGTTCACCACCCCGCCGTGGCCGGCCTGGCGAATGCGCACCTGCCACAGTCCCTTAAGCTCAGGATCCGGCTGCAGCCAAAACCGGCCCTCTCCGTCTGTCTCTCCCTCCTGCCAGGGGAGAGTGGGATTGGTGGGCGCAAACACCGTAACTCGGGCAAAACGCATCGGCTCGCCGGAATCGTAGCGGGCCTGGATCTCAAAGGTGGGAACAGCCCGCCAAGAGGCCTCCACCCCATGGCCCCAAGCCGGCGGAGATAGGAGCAGGCCCAAGGCCAACCAGCTCAGTTGCCAGGAAGGGGAAAAAGGGATGCGCTTTGGCCAGACTGAGTTCATCGGTCAGCAAAAGACAGAGGACACCCTTCGATCTCAAAAGCCACCCAGGCCTAAAACCTAAGGCAAGGATCCCGTCCCGCCGAGGCCGCCAGAGGAGGCGCGGCAGTGGCCCTCTCCCACGTGCCCCAAGCTCTGCAGGCTCTGCAAGACGGCCTGGGCCCTAGGGGATCCCTCCTGCAGGCTGCCCCAGTCCACCTCCAGCGGCTGGGATCCCGCCTTTAGCCCTTGCTCGAGGGAGACTGGGTCGACTGGGTCCAACTTCACAAGGGAGGCAAACCCCAGCGCCGCTGAGTTGAGGTCGTCCTTGGGAGGCAGGCTGCCATTCCCAAACAGGTGGTCGAAGTGGAAAGTCGCCTCCAGATCCGCCACCTGGCCTGCCCGGACAAAGCCCTTGCGCGTCTCCCCCACGTACTCGCCGCAGACAAAAGCCAGCTCGGGGCTGAACTTGAGCACAAAGGGGATCGCCTCTCCCTCCCCTTCTGCCGGTCGAGCTCTGCCCTCGATCCAGAGGGAGTAGCCCTTTGCTGGCCCCTCCGCTGCCGGCACTAGGCGCCAGGCCAGGGCGTTGTAGTGCCCAGGGGGGGCTTCCAGGGATCCCAGCAGGGCTCGCTCCGGCACCAAATCCACCGTAAGAGGCCCTGTCAGGCTGACCAAGGCCTTGGCCTGGAGCTCGCCTTCCCCTTGCGGATCAAAAGGGGGATCCGTCTGGTAGGCCGTAATGTCCGCCAGCGTCACGTACACATGCTCAAACTGCAACGCCCAGCCCTCTTTGGAGACCAGCCCCTCCCGCAGGAACGCTTCGCCGTTGGCCCACAGCTCCAGCGTGCCCGTAGCCAAGGCAGAGATCGCCTGCCCATCCCTGGCTGGCCCCGGCTCGACAGGCGGGCGACAAGCCGTCATGCCGGCTCCCAGACCCAGGGCCACCAGAACCATCCCTTTGGCCAGGGGTCGCAGCAATGACCACTGAAACCAAGACACCAGGTGCTGCCACCAGTGTAAGAACTCCCTCCCGCTAGCGCGCCTGCCCCTCCCGACAGCGGCTGGCGGTACTGTCCCAGCTAACCACAAGCTCTCGCCAACCTACAATCCCCCACCGGGGCATCTTGCTACTCTTGCGCCAGGTTGCCGGCCCGCACCCAACCTTCCTGCCCGTTCTGGCGCCGGATGCGCTGCCAGCGGCCATCGGCGCTGTACTCCAACACCGTCACCACCTCATTCATGGGCAGGCCACCAATGTAAGCCCCTTCCCGGTCGGGAGTGGCCCGTAGCGCCAGGCCAATCGGCTCGATCACCCGCCCCTGCGCACCTGGGGCAATGCTTGTTGCTGCGGGGGGCCGAGTTGGCAAAGGAGTGGACTCTGGTGTGGATTCGACCGCAGGCGTTGCAGCAGTTGTGGCTGAAGCAACCGCTGCCCCACCCTCCACGGGGCCCAAATTGCCGGCCCGCACCCAGCCTTCCTGGCCGTTTAGCTCCCGCCGCACCCGCTGCCAGCGGCCATCAGCGCTGTACTCCAGCACCGTCACCGTTTCCCCCGCCACAATTCCCCCTTGGTAGGCTCCGTCAGCAGAAGGCTGGCTGCGAATGGCTAGACCTATGGGCTCGATTACCCGCCCGCGGCTGCCGGGGGGAAAGGCCTCAGGGTCGATGGTGCCCGCCGCCGGCAAGGACTCCGTCCCACTGACGCGAACAGAGGGGGAGGAAGGCAAACTTGTCGGGCTGGGTAAGGGATCCACACGCACCGCGCGAGGAAACTGAGGCGCCGCAGGAGGAGCCAGCAGGGGGGCAATGAACCGCCACGCCTGCCAACCCAGAGCAGCCAAGACCCCAACCGAGAGGCTCAGTGCCATTAAGGTGCCGAAGGGAAAACCGCTGGCAGCAGGAGAAGAACGGCCTCGCATTGGGTAGTTAGCCATCCAAAACTCAGCTCCCAAAAGCCGGAGACGAAAGCAAAGGGCTTTGCCAACGCTTGCAAGTACCAGAGCATCTCTGGTACTTCTAGTTTCGCCTCTGTGTACTGCCTTGGGAAGCCACCTACCCAGGGGCAACGCTGTCTGGAGCAAATCAGTAGCAAGTTTAGTTTCTACTTAGTGAACATATTCTCCCAGTCGGTGGTGAGAACCTCGTGGCCAAATGTCCACCCGGCCAGGAGCAAGGGCAAGGCCAAGCCCAGGAAGCCGAAGAAACTGATGACCTGGGCAATTTGTCGCTGGGCCCTTTTCTTTTTCGGGTCGGGGATGTAATTAGCAGCTACTGTGAGCTTTGAGCAAAAGGCCACCACCACCGCCCCCACCGGTCCCAAAACCAGCGAAGGCCACAGCCAATCCGCTACCTGCGCATACTCGTAGGCCCGGGTAAACGGCATGATGACAAAACAGGCCAGCTCCAGGATCCCCCAGGTGAAGAGGGCCAACTGGATATCTTTGCGAAAGACTTCGTTGGGATTGTACATAGGCTTCTGGGATAAACCGGCGTGCAACTTTAAGGTTTGGCCTGCAAGTACAGAAGTGGCGAGGTTTTTGAATGGGCTTCTCTCTGCGGGCAAGAAGCTGCTGCGCGAATCCCTTTTACCTTACCCTTTCCCTTTCCTCCGGACAACCCAGTAGAATGAATAATGCCTGAGATTCTTGGGTTAGCCTCCCTTGATTTACCCAGAGAAAGAGGGTTCCAGAAAGGCCAAGCTCCTGGTGCAATCCAATGGGTAATGTAAAAACCTGAAGCTATCTGTTGTAGTCTGGATGGGCTGCCCTCTCCTGCCCAGGCGCAAAATGCGTTTGCCCTGCGGGCAGGGCTTTTCTACAACTCTGCCTCGTGCTGACTGTGAGAGCGTCAAGCTGCCATGTTACGCATCCTCATCATCGATGACGATCCCAGCATTTGCGCGCTGCTCAAGCGGTATTTGCAGCGGCAGGGGTACTCAGTCGAGGTAGCGACGACGGGGGCCGAGGGCCTGCAGCAGTTACGTACTTTTCAGCCGGACTTGGTGATTTTGGATTTGAACTTGCCAGATGTCAGCGGCTACAGCCTCTGCCGGCAGATGCAAAAAGAGACCGGCGTGTATGTGTTGATGTTAACCAGCCGAGTGAATCCTGCCGACAAGCTGCAAGGATTTCAGCTAGGCGCAGATGACTACCTGACCAAACCCTTCAGCCTGCCGGAGTTACAGGCGCGGGTACAGGCTATCCTGCGCCGAGGGCGGACGAGAACGGAAACAGGCAGCGCGCCGGTTTTGACTTTTCCCTCCTTGGTGATCGACCCGACCACCCGAGAAGTTATCCGTGACCGTCGCCCGATTAACCTGACCGCTCTAGAGTTTGATTTGCTCTACGCCATGGCTCGACACCCAGGACGGGTGTGGCGACGGTCTGAGCTGATTCAAGAGGTGTGGGATTTTAACCACGAGGGAGATGAACGGGTGGTCGATGTCCACATCGGCCAAATTCGCAAGAAGCTGGAAACCGATACCAGCCAACCGGAGCTGATCCGCACCGTGCGCGGAGTTGGCTACAAGTTCGAGCCCCCCACTCCAAAGGAGGGATGGGGAGAGGAAAAACCGTAACCTCCCTCTTTCCGAAGGAGAGAGGTTGAGGCTGAGGGCGCGCTAATCCAGGCGACGGCCCGTCAAGCGTACAAAAATATCTTCTAAGTTGGCAGGGCGCACCATCAGGCCGGTTTTGTCGGGTTCCGCTTCCAACTGCCGCTGGGCCTCCGCCAAGCTGGGGAAAAAGGTGTAGCTCACCTCCTGGCCAGGGCGGGAGCGCACCAGCAGGGCTTCTCCGTACTTGGCCCGCAACTGGTCGGTGCTGCCCAGCTCGATTAGCTTCCCGCCGTCCATGATGCCGATGCGGTCACACAGCTCCTCGGCCTCTTCCATGTAGTGGGTGGTAATCAGCAAGGTCATCCCCTGCCGGTTCAGATCCCGCAGGATCTCCCACAGCAGCCGCCGCGCCTGGGGATCCAACCCAACGGTTGGCTCGTCCAAAAACAAAATTTGAGGCCGGTGCAACAGCGCCCTGGCCACCTGGAGGCGCCGCTTCATGCCGCCGGAGAGGGTCTTCACTTTGTCGTGCCGCCGGTCGGCCAGCTTCACGTACTCCAGCCACTCGTCGATGCGCTGCTGCCGCTCCGGGTTGGGGATGTGGTGCATGCGCCCATGGAACTCCAGGTTTTCCCAAACCGTCAGCTCTGCTTCCAGGGTGATGGGCTGCAACACCACGCCGATCTGCCGCCGCACCGCCAAGGGATCCCGCACCACATCATACCCCCCTACGCGGATGGATCCCTGGCTGGGGCGGGTCAGGCTGGTGAGCATGCGGATGGTGGTGGATTTGCCGGCGCCGTTGGGCCCTAGCAGGGCAAACACCTCCCCCTGGGGGATCCGCAGGCTCAAGTCCTGAACCGCCACCTGCTGCCCAAAACGCTTCCACACCCCCTGCATTTCCACTGCCGCCGGCTGGGTCTGGGACAGGGCCGGGGCCATCGAAAGAGCGCTTACAGTCGGCTCCATCTGCGGGTGTAAAGAAATCTTTCTCCTTTAGCATACGCCAGGGCAGCCCCCCAAAACAGGTTTCTGGCGGGGAGCCCTTGGGCGGTCTCCTTTTGCTTTTTCAACTTCTCTAGGGCTGTGATCTCGCTCATCATCGTTTTCCCGTCAGCATTGAAAATGGTGAACGAGACCCAGTATTGACAAAACCACACCTAGCCCAGCAAATTGCGCAGAACAGCTCAGGCATTGGCCTAGCTGCTGAGCAACAATGAAGAGGCAAGGTGGGGTCAAGCCCCAGCTTTTCCCCAGCCAACAAAACGCAGCAATAGCCAGATGCAAAACAGAGACCGATTTGACCAAATTGATTTCCGCCTCGATCGCCTGGTAGGGGCGGTACTGACTTTGGCTGAAGCCGTCAATATCCCTCACCTTTTGTCAGCTCAAGATCCCAGGTCGTAAGGGATCCCCAAAAGGCGTGCCAAAATGGCAGCAGAGCTGAGGTTGTCCGCCGTTGGAGTTCCAGCAGGGTTCTGTTGACGCAGAAGAGTTGCTGGCCTTTTTTCGCTGTCGGCGCCTGCCCTACCTAGATCGCTTTGGGCCTCAAGAAGCCAAGCTGCCGCCGGAAAGCCTGCTGGAGCAATGGCGTCGGGATCGTCAAGCCCTGCAAGCTGCTGTGCTGGAGCGATTTCCGGGAGAAGAGGTGGCGCCGGGCAATGAAGCTCTCTTAGCAGCTATGGCAGCAGGGGCGGAGCGGATCTACGGCGGCCAAGTCGTCGCAAAGCTGTTTTGGGAAGTGGATCCGGAGGGAGCGGCAGAGGCGGAGCCTACCGACTCTGAAGTTGCCCTCGCCCCCTCCCTTGAGACAGAGGTGGAGCTCACCGAAGACAACTCCACCGACAAGACATCCTCCAGCCTTGCGCTGCCGCCTGAGGCTATTCCAGAGTTTCGTTCCGTTTGGGTAAGCAGCTCACTGGATCTCTTGATTCGGGATCCCTCCAGTATCGGCAAGGGCCAGCTCTCCTACCTACCGGTTCACATTCGCATTGGCAAGCGCCCCAAGCCGGAGTACGAGTTGTTGTTGGCGTTGCAGGCCGAGTTGCTTGGATCCCTGCAGGGTCAGGTACCCAAATGCGGCTTCTTGATCTTAAAAGACGGGAAGTGGCACCTTGTTCACCTCAGCCGACGCCGCACCCAGGTGCGTCGCTTGCTGCAAGATTATCTGCACTCCCTTGAGCAGGCGGAGCCGCCGCAGGTGTTTATGGCCCGCAGCCGCTGTCATCTTTGTCACTGGCGGGAGCACTGTCGGCAGTTGAATGCCGTCGCCCAGCCCCTCAGCCTGCTGCCGGGCGTAACCGGATCCCGCTATCCCCTTTTGCAGGAGGCAGGGATCCATTCGATTGAGGCTTTAGCTAACGCTCGCCTGGAGATGCTCCAGGCTATCCCCAAGCTGGGAGCCGGCGTGGCCCTGCAACTGCAGCTTCAAGCCCGTGCCACCCTCAGCCGCAAGCCCCTCTGGCTGCAATCCCCGCCTCAGGCTCTGCCGACAGCGCCCGTGGAGCTGTACTTCGATATCGAGGCGGATCCCCGCCACAACGTCGCTTACCTACTGGGCTTGCTCGTGGTAGAACAAGCAGAGGAGAACAAGGTTGTCAACTACTACAGTTGCCTAGCTGCTGAGCCGCGAGAGGAAGGGCAAGCCTGGCAACAATTCCTACAGCTAGTTCAACGCTACCCTGAGGCCCCCATCTATCATTTTCACAGCTTTGAAGTACAGACTTGTCGGCGACTGGGGGAGCAGCACCAAACGGATCCCCGAGAGGTGCGGCAACTGCTGAAGCGCTTTGTAGATTTGCACAGCTGGGTTCAGCGCTCGGTAGTGCTACCCATCGAGAGCTACTCCCTGAAAAACATCGCTCGCTGGCTGGGGTTTAAGTGGCGACTACCCGAGGGCAGTGGAGCCCACTCCATCTACTGGTACAGCCAGTGGCTGGAAACACGAGATCGCCGCTATTTGGAGCAGTCGCTCATCTACAACGAGGACGACTGCCGGGCTACCTATTGCCTTAAAAACTGGCTAAGCCAAGGTTCGGTTCTTGCCCCCGTCGACGGCCCAAGCCCAGATACTTGGGCCGGACATTGATCGAACCAGCACCATCTCGGTGGAATCGAAATCTGCCTCTCCTCATTTTGCTAACGAAAGATGCTGATCTCAAGCGCATGCTCTTGCAAAAGCCTATTGACCCAGATGCTATCTTTAAGATTCTCAACGAGCAACTAGATTATGCCAAAAATGAAGCCTCAAACCTCGAGAGAAAAAGGATTTTAGTTGTGGATGACAACAAGTCATTCGTCCTTGCGCCGAGAGAACCACTGGATCCCTGGAGACTTGACCTGTACTCCCTCTCGATCCCAAAAGACTTTTGGGAGCAGCTTAATCAAATAATGTCGGAATTAAACGACCGAGATTGGAGCAAGATCCCGATACTCTTCCTAATCGCCCACCCAGACCCTCACACACTCGAACAAGTCTTTCAAGCGGGAGAGGATGACTTCGTTGGTAAACCCATCGTCGGTCCAGAGCTGATCACGCACATCTTCAACCATCTGGAACGCACAGAACTCTTACGGCGAGCTCAAGGGAGAAACTTCCCGTAAGTTTTACCCCCAGATGAAAATTAACCCCCCTTGTATTGGGGGGTTGGTGTGGAGAGATGAGCCTGGCACCGAGCTAG
>NZ_JAOALE010000023.1:0-46225 GCF_047462575.1 Synechococcus sp. 'PEA 65AY6A-5F PE A' | reverse complement strand
CTGACCTAGTCGACCAGTCCTTCTTGAATCCCCTGGCAGACGCTGGGGGGTTTTTTCTTCTACCGCCCTCTCCGATCCAGGTGGGAGACCAAAATGGCAAACGGTTTCACCAGGATCTTTCCCCCAGTCAGTTAGAGTAGGGCTATCGCATCTGCGAGTAAAGGATATGGCGATCATTTCTTCTCGGGCTGCGGGGGCTGAGGATCCCGGGCAGCGGCAGCAAAAGAGTTCTGCTCGCAGAAGAGAGTCGAAATTGGCTTTTGCTAAGGCGGAAGGGCTACTGCAACCGCAGGCTCACCCCAGCGAAGCTCAAGAAGAATCCCTGCGCCCGCGCACCCTGGCAGAGTACATTGGCCAGACAGAGCTGAAGGAAGTGCTCTCCATCGCTATTGCAGCGGCCCGCGCCCGCGGGGAGCCTTTGGATCACCTGCTGTTCTACGGCCCGCCTGGCTTGGGCAAAACCACGGTGGCCGCGGTGCTGGCGGCGGAGATGGGATCCCGCTTCTACATGACCACGGCCCCGGCGCTGGAGAGCCCCCGCGACATTGCCGGCTACTTGGTGCGCCTGAAGCAGGGGGACGTGCTGTTTATCGACGAGATCCACCGCCTGCCCAAGGTAACCGAAGAGCTGCTCTATCCAGCAATGGAGGATTTTCGCCTCGACATCACTGTTGGCAAGGGACGCTCGGCCCGCATCACCTCCATACCCCTGGAGCGCTTTACCCTCATCGGGGCCACTACCCGCATTGGCGCTCTGACTTCGCCGCTGCGGGATCGCTTTGGCCAGGTGCAGCGGCTGCGCTTCTATGAGCCCCACGAACTGGCGGAAATTGTGTTGCGCAGCGCTCGCCTCTTGAACACCTCCATTGACCGAGCGGGAGCCGAGGAGATTGCCCGCCGATCCCGAGGCACACCGCGCATTGCCAACCGCCTCCTGAAGCGAGTGCGCGATTATGCCCAGGTGCGGGGGGATGGCCACATCAGCCGTGAGGTGGCAGCCGCTGCCCTGGAGCTGTTTCAGGTGGATCCCATGGGTTTGGACTGGACGGATCGCAAGCTGCTGACGGTACTGGTGGAGCAGTTTGGGGGAGGGCCCGTGGGCTTGGAGACCATGGCCGCAGTGACAGGTGAAGATCCCCAGACAATTGAGGAGGTGTACGAGCCCTACCTGCTGCAGATTGGCTACCTGCAGCGCACGCCAAGGGGTCGGGTGGTTACCCCCGCTGCCCTGCAGCACTTAGGCTACACAGCCCAGTCCCCTCTGCCTGTGTGGAGCTAATGGTTTTCCTCTCCCACCAGGGGAGAGGGGGGTTGAGCTAGCTGCGATCGTTGCTGCCAACAGGTCTGAAACTGGGCACCACGAGCTCCTTGTTTTGCTTGGTGAGGCGGCCATACAGCTCTTGGGTGTTGGGGAAGTTGGCCGCCGGCAAGGTGGGGAAGCGGCGATAGGGCACCGTGTCCTCGCCGAAGAGATCCCGATACTCCTGGGTGTTGAGCAGGGCGCGCACGAAGGCCTTCAACCCCTGGGTGGCCAAGATCTGGTTGTACTTGCGGATCTCCTGCTGGTTTAGGGGTGCGCGGCCCAGGAAGTGCTTGGTGCCCAGCTCGATCACCTTGGTATTGGGATAGGGAGCGTAGAACTCGGAGCGGTACAGTTCCGAGCACCCCAGCGCCTCGACGAACTCCTTGACGGTGATCTCGCCGTTGCGCAGCTTGGACTCGGCAGAGCTGAGCTCGGCGCTGATGTTGTAGATGTCCATGTCGCGCTCGAAGATCTGCCGGTAGGCGGCGCGGATGAGGTTGTTGACCTCGGCTTTGTTGGCCAGGCTGGTGAGCTTGAAGATGGGTACCTCCTGGCGCACCTTGGGCACCCCCTGCTGGACTCGCCGCTGGATCTCCAGCTCGCCGGAGGGCTTGTCCTGGGGCTGGCCCAGCTTGACAAACAGGGGGATATCGTCGTCGGTGCGGATGGGCCTGGTGACCACGGCCATGTCGCTGGATCCGGGGCGCATGCGCCGCCGCGCTAGACCGGCAGGGGTGAGGTAGCGCTCGTAGGGCACGACGTCTTCCCCGAAGACCTGCTGGTACTCCTCGCTGTCGAGGATGGCGTCCACCACGGCGTAGAAGCCCTGCTTGGAGGCGATGTCAAACAGCCGGTTCATCTCCTGCCGGCCGTAGGTGGGCCGGCCCAGCAGCTTGCGGTGGATGAACTCGATGGCCTTGCAGACATAGAGACTAGACCAGTACTTGTTGCGGAACAGATCTGACTTGGCCAACTGGCGGACAAACTCTTTGACGGTAATCTCGCCCGACTCCAGCTTGATCTCCCAGCGGGTTAGCCGTTGGCCTTCATAGGGCACATAGCCGTACACCTGCTGGTAGCAGGCGCGGATCACCGCCTGGGTCGAGACTTCGCTGCCAACAACCCCGGCCCGCACCCCCAAACGCCGGCTGCGATCGCCAGGGGTTTGGGTAAGCTTGAAGACTTTGGGGCCAAGGCTGCCGGGATCCCCGACCGCCTTGGGATTGGTGCGCTCGTTGGTGAGGGCAAAGCCGCGCCGAATAAGGATGCGCTTGACATCCTTGTTGAAGGGGGCGGGGCTGGCGTTGAGGGAGCGGGTTTCTTTGGGGAAGATGGCGCCAAATTGGATCTCCAGCGGGTCGTTGCCGACACCGTAGGCGTGCTGATCCGGCAGGGGGCGGTTGTAGCGGGCAAAGAGGGTAATGAATTGGGGCACCTTGCGGCGCGGAGCCGCGTAGTTGTAGAGGTCAAACTTGGGCCCCCAGTTGGCGCTGGTTTGGGCTTCCACCCCCAGCTTGCGCAGGTAGGGCACCGTCTCCTCGCCGAAGTAGTCGCCGTACTCGCGGCTGTCCACCAGCGCATCCACCAAGCCGGCCAGGCCCTTGCTGGAGACGATGGCAAAGTAGGTCTGCACCTCTTCACGGGTCTCTGGTGCCCGTCCCAGGAAGTGGCGGAAGGCCAGCTCCACAACGCGGCTGTTGATGTAGGGCTCGTAGAACTGCTTGCGGTAGAGTTCGGATTTGCCCAGGCGGCGGATAAACTCCTTCATGGAGATCTCGCCGTTTTTGACCTTCGACTCCAGGTCGGCCAGCTTAAGGCCATAGGCACGGCGGATATCCCGCTCGAACACCTGCCGGTAGGCGGCTTTGATGACCTCTTCTTTCTCAGCATTGGAAAGCCCCGGCTTCATGGCAAAGACGGGAACCTTTTCTGCGGCCAAGTTGTAAACCTGGGGTAGCTGTAGCCCTTGCAAGGGCAGGCCATCGGCGGTGCTGGCGTTGCGCTGCCGCAGCTTGTCGGAGGGAGCAGGGGCAATGAACTCGCTCAAGAGCACGTCGAAATACTGGTTGATGATGGCCACCGCCTCGCCATCTTTGCGGAAGTAGCTGGCTGAGGCCCGCTTCATCTCTTGGATGGCGACAATGGTGGCCTCGGCAGAGCAGGCGTTTTCGATGATCTCCCGCAGGCCCCGGGTGTTAACCACAAGGATGTTGGGATCCCCGGCCACCAGGGCGTAGGTGACATAGCGCAGGAACCAGCTTAGATCCCGCAGGGACTTGCGCATGTTGGCAGCCCCGTAGCGGGAGATGTTGATGGGGCGGAAGTTGGGCGGGATCTCCACGCCGCTGGCGCTGAAGAGATTGCGGATGGCCTCGAGGAAGCCACCCGTGGACTCCACATAGAAGGCGGTGCCCAGCTTAAAGGCTTCTTTCTCGTCTTGAGTGACTTCTGGCCGCTCCAGGTAGGCCATGGGGGAGCCGCCGGTGAAGATGCGGTTGGCAGCTCGGCTGACAATGATTTCGGAGTTGGCGGCGATGACCTCGGCAATCTGCAGCCGCTTCAGACCGCTGGAGAAAAAGTCGTCAAGGCGATCCAGCTCGGTGCGCGAGAGGTAGCGATCCTGCTGTTCTGCCTGGGAGATGGTGGAGAGGGGCACGGTTTGGTAAAGACGGGGGCTGGAGACGACTGCGCCGCCAGATGCGTTGATACCCATCGCTCTCTTAAACTCCGTTTATCGAAAAACTGCCGACAAGGCTCAGGGAGGATGCCCCGGGAAAGGGGCTGACCCATGGACTTAGCTAAACCGGCCCCCATCCCTCTCAGAGTTGGGGAGGAATGGACGCCGCGTCCCTGAGGGGGAAGCCAAGCCTAGAATACTAGGGGGATGCGACCAGAGGGGGGAGGTTGTTGCAGTTTGTAACACTCATTCTCAGTTGCCTTCTCGTCAAAAACCATGGCCTCTGACCCTTCTTTGCACCTTCCCGACTCTCTGCGGGCAGACTGGGAACAGGGATGCTACGGCTCTGTTGCTCAAAGTTTGCAGCGGCAGCTTGAGCAGGGATCCCAAGAGCCCCTGCTGTATTGGTGGCTGGGATCTGCCTACCTACTCCTGGGGCGGGAGCTAGAGGCGCAGCTCACTTGGCAGGAGGGTCTGGCCCTCCTAGGGGCCGAAGCTGAGGCTACCCGCTGCTGGGCAGAGGGACTGCTGGAGCTGGCAGAGGGGCTGTGGGAAAGGGGGCAGTGGCCGCAGGCGGCGGCTTTGTATCGGCAGTTGCTAGAAAGTGGCGCTGCCCCAGAGGCGGCGTTGGCGGCCCATCGCCTTGGCCTAGTCCAGGAGCGCAGCCGACTGTGGCTAGAAGCAGCAGAGTGGTTTGAAGAGGCCTGCCGCTGGGATCCAACGGCCACGGAGAGCTTTTGGCGCTGGGGCCTGGCCCTGCTCAAGCTGGGCCGGTTGCGGGAGGCCCTCTCCCCTCTCCAGGAGGCAGCGCGGCTAAGGCCAGAGTGGGGGGATCCCTGGGTGCAGATGGGCCTGGCTTGGCTGGATCTGGGGGAGCTGGAGCAGGCGGTGGCCTGCTTTCAGGAGGCAGCGACGCGGGGCACCCAGACAGCAGAGCTCTACAGCTACTGGGTAGAGGCTCAGGTGCGGCGGAATGACCCGCAGGGGGCTTGGGAGAAGTTCCGGCAGGCGCTGGCGGCGGAGCGGGAGTGGCTACAGGCCTGGTGTGAGGGCAGCGGCAGAGACAGTCGGCTGCGGCTGGAGCTGGAGCAGGCCCTGCAGGGATCCCCTGGCAGCCTTTGGCAGGAGCGGTACCGCGCCTGGCAGCAGCGCTGGCTCCCTGCGCAGGCAACCCTTCCTTCCCCAGCCTGCCAGAGCCCACCGCCCAGTGCTGGCAACCCCCTGCCAGTGCCCAGCCAGGGTTACCTTACCACCCGGCAGTGGCACCAGGCCACCGGCGAGGGCAGCTACCAGGTGGTGGATCCAGAAGGGGTTCTCTGTCTCCAAGCTCCTCCTACGGCTGACCCTGCCATTGGGCAAAAGCTGCGCTCGCAGCGGATCCCCTTGGCCGAGACCTTTGTGGCCCAGATTCCGCAGGGATCCGTGCACGTGGGCCACTATCCCCGCCACCTCTACGCCAGCTTTGCCAGCGCCGTGCTTACCCGTAGGGGTGAGTTGCTGGCCGATGTCTCCCCCAGCTTGCCGCCGCCGGAGTTTCTCGACTGGGACTGGAAGCCGGCTCACCTAGAACACCACCCCGTTTTGGACTTGCCCCACCTGCCGCCGCCAATTCCGCTGGATGGCCCTGTCGCCCTCTTGCCCCTGGGGGCGGTCAACTACTTCCATTGGATGGTGGACATCCTGCCCGCCCTCGATCTCCTACGCCGCTCCGGCGTCCTCGAAAAGGACATCCCCCTCTTGGTTCACGGCTACCAGGGCAAGCCTTTCCAGGTGCAAAGCTTAGCTGCCTTGGGGATCCCAAGCGAGCGCCTCCTCAGCTTTGAGCAGGCGGGGGGATCCCATGTGCAAGCGCAGAACCTGATTGTGCCCTCGCTGGCGGGGCCGGTGGGGTGTCTAACCCCCAGGGGCTGGCAGGTGCTGCAGCAACTGGCTCCTCTGGGGCAGGCGGCGGGGCTACCGCGGCGGATCTACATTAGTCGTCGGGCTGCCCGCTGGAGGCGGGTCATTAACGAGGCAGAGGTTCTCGAGGCTTTGCGCCCCTGGGGATTTGTGTCTGTGCAACTGGAAGCCCTTTCTCCGGGCGAACAGATAGCCCTGATGCAGAGAGCAGAGGCAGTCATTGGGATCCACGGGGCGGGCTTGACCAATCTTGCCTTTTGTCAACCTGGCACTGTTGTTATCGAGATTTTCCCCACCAATGCCGTGCTCCCCTACTTCTGGAGCCTGGCCCAGGTGGTGGGGCTGAACTACTTTCCCCTGCTGGCTCCAACCTGTGACCCGGCCCTGGTGGCCCTGTTGGCCAGCCCAGAGTTGGATCGGGAGGATGCCTGGGTGCGGATCCCGGACTTGCTGAAGTTGCTCGAGCAAACAGGGCTGCGTTGACTGCTTTCCCAGCCTTGGGAGTGGGATCGGAGGGACTCGAACCCTCACGTTCTTGAAGAACAACGGATTTTAAGTCCGTAGCGTCTACCATTCCGCCACGATCCCTAAAGTAGCCGTACTACTCTACCAGACTCTTTGCTGCAGGGGGCTAGGAGGCTTCTATAGGGAGAGTATGGCATGCCAGCTTCTGCCAGACAGCCTGGCGCAAGAAATGGGCCAGGGCGGCTACGCAGTCTCGATCCTCAAAAAGCAGGTCGCGCCGCTGTTGGATCTGCTGAGAAATTTGCTGCCGAAATTGGGGATCCCTTCCCAGTTGCACGGCTAGATCTTCGTAGCGCTGGAGGTCTTGGGCAATCAAAAGATCAAGGCCCATCCTTTTGAGGATGGCGTAGGTATGTCGGCCCCGCAGGAACCGGCCAGGGCAGGTGACCACCGGCAAGCCGGCAGCAACGGCTTCCAGAGTGGTGATCCCCCCCGACCAGCCGTAGGAATCCAGCATGACGTCGGCGCAGCGATTGAGATCCAAGTAGTCCTGGTGATCCAATTGGGGCAGGAGGCGGCAGTGGTTTTCTATGGCCAGCCCCCAAGCAGAAAAAGCCTGGGAAAGACGCTGCCAAAACTGTCTCCCAATGGCGGCATTGGGCAAAGCTAAGAAAACAAATTGGGCACTGGGCACTTGCCGAGCAATAGCTGGAAAAAGGTAGTCGTATTGCGGCAGGTACTTGCCCAAATACTGGCAGGTGAGATAAACGACGGCATCCTGGTGTAGACCAAAGTCCTGGCGGTAACGTCTCTGGGGAGGCAAAACCGGCTTTTCAAAACAGGTACCCAGTCGGGGCAGTCGGACTAAGGTTTCGCTGTAGTGGGCTTGTCCATCTTCTGGCTCCATCAGGTCGCTAGATAGGAAGTAGTCAATGGTCGAAAGTCCAGAAGTAATGGGATGAGCCCAAGTGGAGCATTGCACTGGGGCTAGACGCAGGGAAGCTAGTTGCAGAATAAGAGGCGATAGTCCAATTTCCAAATACACCAAAACATCAAGCTGATCCTGCAAAATTTGGCGGGCAGCATCTTCAAAGCCAGTGGGAATGTGCCGGAAGACATCGGCATACTGGCGGTACTGCTCGGTCATGAAATCAACTCTGGGATCCAGATGGTAGGCAAACACCTGAAAAGGCCACTCGGCGCTGGCTTTTAAGTATTTCACCCATCCCAAAGAAAGGCGGCTGTAGGAGCAAGCCCGCATGGAGGCCGAGACAAACCCAACGCGCAGGGGATCCCCTGGCTGCCGAGGAAGACACTGCCAATTGGGGTAGCAGGATTGGACAATGCGCTGTACAAACTGAGCGTATTTTTTCTGCAGCTCCAGGTCGTTGTAGCCCTGGTACTGCAGGTGGTGAGGCGTTCCCCAGCTTGACCCCAAAAAGGCCAGCTGCCGCTGTTCTTGGGTATCTAAGGGTGTCTCCTCAATGAGGCGATCCAGGTGTTCTACAAAGCGAGAGCGAAAGCTGTGCAGCTTCTGTTCATCCTGATAGATAGCCGGCAAATAGAGGTGGTAAAGCCAGCGGGCTTGCACCAAGTTGGGATCCAAAGCCACCGCCTTCTCTAGGTGAGCCAGGGCAGGGCCGTGTTCCCCTTGCTCGCGATGGGCCATCCCCAGGTAAAAATGCACCTCGGCCAACGGGATCCCTGCTGCCGGATCTGGATTTTCTAGCAAGGCGCCGAGCAGCGGGATCGCCTCTTCGGAGCGGCGTAGGTTCACAAGAATCTTGCCCGCTTGCAAAGCAGAAAGGTAAGCCTTAGGATCAAGGCTTAGGCTCTGCCGATAGCAGGGTAGAGCCTTTTCCAGTTGCCCCAAGGACTCATAGACAACGCCCAGGTTGTGATGATAGAGGGCTACGTGGGGATTGAGCTCAATGGCCTCGGCAATCAAGGCAGCCGCCCATTCCCCCTCCCCCTTGGCCTGGGCCACCGTCCCCAGCAGGTGCAGGGCATCGGGTTGATCGGGAAACTCCGCCAGAATTTGCGAGTAAATGGCTTCCGCTGTTCGCAAGTCGCCAGCCTGCTGGGCCTGGATCCCGGCTAGAAGCTTCTCTGTAAGGGCGAGATCCGACATCGACAGCCACGGAAGCCGGAGAACTTCCCCCACTATAGGCGCTTCAGCTCTATCCAAAACCCTCCTCACCGCCCCCTGAGCCTCATGTTGCCAAAAACACAAGAAAACGGTATCCGCAGCTCTGCGAGCGATCCACCAAAACCCCAAAAGGCTGATTCTTTCGTCGGATCCCTCGACGCCTTACGCCACAAGGCTTTCAGGCCCCAAAGCCCCCTCGCCAAAGCTCCTTTTGCCAACTTTTTCTCGGATCCCTCGCAAATGGGTCTTGCATCCCTTGCCCTGCTTGGGTTTAATGGGGGTAGAGTTCCCCCTTCGTGGGGATCCCTAAAAATTGGAAACATGTAAACGATCCTGTATTAGTAGATCGGATGAATTTTATGTTCCCCCTTCGTGGGGATCCCTAAAAATTGGAAACGTAAACATATGTACCTCCCTTTACGGGAATAAAGGAACAGTTCCCCCTTCGTGGGGATCCCTAAAAATTGGAAACCTCAATACTCTTCTTTGAACACCAACCCGGGAGAGAATAAAGTTCCCCCTTCGTGGGGATCCCTAAAAATTGGAAACTTAAAGGCCTTTGCAGACACTATACTGTACGAGAGGGGAGAAGTTCCCCCTTCGTGGGGATCCCTAAAAATTGGAAACATAAGACAGGTACGCAGCGTAGTCTAGATACTGTTCAGTTCCCCCTTCGTGGGGATCCCTAAAAATTGGAAACTTCTCAATGTTGACTGCTGGAACAGTTCATGCGATTCTGGTTCCCCCTTCGTGGGGATCCCTAAAAATTGGAAACAGGAAGCGGGAGGTAAAAGGTCAGTAAGAGGTATCCTGGTTGTTCCCCCTTCGTGGGGATCCCTAAAAATTGGAAACAATCTAGGGCTCCTGTAAGGTCCATAAAGGCACAATCTGTTCCCCCTTCGTGGGGATCCCTAAAAATTGGAAACTAATAAATACAACTGGGAGAAAGATTCATGGGCTATTGTAGTTCCCCCTTCGTGGGGATCCCTAAAAATTGGAAACATCCGCTGTGCCCTGTCTTTGGGTGTAGCGCGATAAAAGGTTCCCCCTTCGTGGGGATCCCTAAAAATTGGAAACCAGGTAGAGACGCCGGCTACCGTAAATGTATAGGCGCCGTTCCCCCTTCGTGGGGATCCCTAAAAATTGGAAACTTTATACTGTCCGGGTCGTGACATAGCGGAGAGTTCTTGTTCCCCCTTCGTGGGGATCCCTAAAAATTGGAAACCACCATAATTCAGTACCAGTATGTTCCAGGGTTTAAGGCAGTTCCCCCTTCGTGGGGATCCCTAAAAATTGGAAACACTCTGTAATAGGAATTGTTTTCTCTTCCTCTTGGGGTAAGTGTTCCCCCTTCGTGGGGATCCCTAAAAATTGGAAACGTGTTACTACCCCGTCGTAAAAACGTATCATTCTCACAGGTTCCCCCTTCGTGGGGATCCCTAAAAATTGGAAACCTCCTAACCACCTAACCTCCCCCACCCAACACACCCAGGATGTTCCCCCTTCGTGGGGATCCCTAAAAATTGGAAACACCAGGATACCCCGATCCAGAACAGGTTCTCTAACAGGTTCCCCCTTCGTGGGGATCCCTAAAAATTGGAAACGTGACGGTGGGGACACCAGTAGTAGTTCTTACCCCCAAGTTCCCCCTTCGTGGGGATCCCTAAAAATTGGAAACCCCTGATATACTTGCAGCGAGAAGCACGCAAGATTTGTTCGTTCCCCCTTCGTGGGGATCCCTAAAAATTGGAAACAACCGAGACAACCGAATACCACTATAGTTCATACCACAAAGTTCCCCCTTCGTGGGGATCCCTAAAAATTGGAAACTCGTGAGCGGCGGAAATCCATCTGGTATCTACTCCGAGTTCCCCCTTCGTGGGGATCCCTAAAAACTGGAAACAGGTCGGAGCCCAAGCGCCGGTCGTTTTACAGTCGTGTTCCCCCTTCGTGGGGATCCCTAAAAATTGGAAACATAGCACCCCCGGAGACCGCAGTTGCAGGGTACTAGAAGTTCCCCCTTCGTGGGGATCCCTAAAAATTGGAAACTTGATAAGGTAGCTACAGCAGCCTTGACTAAAATTGCTGTTCCCCCTTCGTGGGGATCCCTAAAAATTGGAAACATTTATCGAGAAAACCCCATGTGCAACTCTCTTTATCTAGTTCCCCCTTCGTGGGGATCCCTAAAAATTGGAAACTATGAGAATACAGTAGTAGTAGCCATAGAATCCTCCTAAGGCGTTCCCCCTTCGTGGGGATCCCTAAAAATTGGAAACACTTTGTTAGCTGATACTCCTCAAACACATCAGAAGAGTTCCCCCTTCGTGGGGATCCCTAAAAATTGGAAACAACTTAGTGTGTTTAGCTGCTGAATCTGATCACTACTCAGGTTCCCCCTTCGTGGGGATCCCTAAAAATTGGAAACTTCCCGGACTACCCATCCCAGGCCACTGTAATACCTGAAGGTTCCCCCTTCGTGGGGATCCCTAAAAATTGGAAACAATTGATCGGGGGACAACTTCTTAGCATTCTTAACCACTGTTCCCCCTTCGTGGGGATCCCTAGAAATTGGAAACTCCCACAGGACAGCTGTGGGCCTAGCGTACCAATTGATTGTTCCCCCTTTGTGGGGATCCCTAGAAATTGGAAACGTGCGGTCTCCGGTGAACTTTGGATTCACCTTCCTCCGCAAGTTCCCCCTTTGTGGGGATCCCTAGAAATTGGAAACAACCGCCAGGTGCTCCCAAACTTCACGCGCCTGTGCAGCAGCCACAATCGGGCAGTGCTGTACGCGCTAGAAGACTTCGGGCTCAAGTATGACGCCGTCCAGGCCCACAACCCTATCGAAAGCAGCATCAAAGCTTAGGCGGAGGATTGGGCCTCCCAGCGGTCAAAGATCTGCAGCAGCAACTGCACCCCATCGGTCAAGGCAGCCGGACCGGGCTGCAGAATCACCTCTGACGGCAGCTCGTAGACGTGTCCGCTCCAGACCGCCGGGATAGTCTCCCACCCAGGGCGGCTGTGAAGCCGCTCAGGCTTGAACCTCTTGCCACACCAGGACACCAGGATGATGTCTGGAGCGCGCCGCACGACCTCTGCCGGTTCAGCTATAATCCGGCGCCGTGCATCGGGATAGGCACTGAATTCGGAAAAGATGTCTTCAGCTCCACACAAACGAATGAGTTCGCTGATCCAGCCGATGCCTGTAATCAAGGGGTTATCCCACTCCTCGAAGTAGACCCGTGGATGGCGGCACCGTTGCTGTCCACGCTGCATAGCTCGGTGCAATCCCTCCCGCAAGGAGCGCACATATGCCCGTGCCTGAGCAGCTCGCCCTACCAGTGCCCCAAGGCGCAGGATCATGGAGAGGATCCCCTCAACCGTGCGCTGGTTGAAGCAGACAACCTCCACCCCCTGGCGAATGAGCTCAGCGCAAATGTTTGCCTGCAGATCCGACCATGCAAGCACAACATCGGGCTGCAGCGCCAAAATCCGTTCGATGTTGGCATCCAAGAGGGTGGACACCTTCGGCTTCTTCCGCGCCTCCGGCGGACGCACCGTAAATCCAGAAATGCCGACGACGAGATCCCCAGCCCCCAAGGCGTAGAGCGTCTCTGCCGTCTCCTCCGTCAAGCACACGATGCGCTCTGGCAATCGCGGTCGCGGAACATGTCTGCCAATCATCGGGATTTCTTCGAGCGAGTCTACGAACTGGTTTGCCAAATGGGCGCTCTAGGCTGCCCGCTTCGATGCCTCACCCCGACGCTCATGCAAGAGCTCTTGCAGTGGGAAGGGGTTCAATGCAAGACGACTGCGGGGGGTTCCTAGAAATTGGAGACAGCTTTAGGAGAAGTCCGCCGCTACCCGGTGGGCGCAGGCAAACCCAGAGAAAGCGACAGCGTTGAGTCCCTGGCCGGGGAAGGTGCTATCCCCCACGCAGTAGAGGTTGGGGATGGCGGTGCGGTTGAAGGGCATGCCCAGCAGGCCCCAGGGAGTGCCGCGAGGGATGGGGCCGTAGGTGCCGTCGACGCGGCCCAAGAAGCGGCGGTGGGTGCGGGGGGTGCCCACTTCCTGCAGTTCAATGTGGGATCCCAGACCAGGCCAGAGGGCCTCCAGGCGGCGGATGAGACGCTCGGCTGCCGCTTGTTTTTGCTGCCGGTACTGCTCTGGGCTCAAGCCCTGCCAAGTCTGCATCCAACTGGGGGTAAAGGCGTGGACGATGTGGCGGCCCGGCGGCGCCAGCTCCGGATCCAAAAGCGTGGGGATGGAGACGAAGATCGTGCCCTGCTCCGCCTCCAGGTCTTGCCAATCTTCTAGAAGAATGTGGTGGCAGTAGCGCTCGCCGGCCAGAGGCTCGGCCCGCACCCCCAAGTGCAGGCTTAAGAAACTGGGGGACTGTTGGTAGCGGCTTTGCCAGCGCCGCTCCGCCGCCGGCAGGGATCCCGGCCAGAGGCGCTCAAAAGTATCCCAGCGGGTGGCATTGGAGATGACCTTGCGGGCCCAGAGCTTTTCCCCTGTGGAGAGCTCGACCCCCACTGCTCGTCCGCGCTCTTCCAGAATCCGCCGCACCGGCGCCCCGTAGCGGATTTGCCCGCCGCAGGCCTCTAGCCCCTGGGCCAGCTTCTGGGCAATCTGCCCCACCCCTCCCTTGGGGTAGTTGACGCCGCCGTAGTGGCGGTCGCAAAACACCATGCCGGCGTTGATCATGGGCGTGCGCTCTGCCGGCACCACCGACCAGCAGTAGCACTCCATGTCCACAAAGCGCAGCAGCGCCGGATCGCGTAGGTGGCGCCGCGCCACCTGGCCCACATTGGCCGGCAAATAGCGGGCCAAAGTCAGGCAGGCGCGGGGGTTGCCGACAAAAGAGCGCCAGAGATAGCCCCACTCCTCCAAAGAGAGCAGCTCCATGGCGTTGAGGCTGTTGAAGATGGGCCAGAAGCGGTCGTAAAAACGGCGGATGCTGCCCGCTTCCTGAGGGAAATAGCTGGCTAGCTCCTGCAAAAACTGCTCGTAGTCCCGGTGCACGCGCGGGCTGAGCCCCTGGGGCAGGTGGTAGGCAATCTGCACCGGGTCGGGGATGGAGTCCAAAGACTGGCCCACGGCAGCCAAGGCGCGGGTAAGCAGGTTGGTGGTGCCCTGCCTGCCCAAGCCAAAGATCATGGAAGCCCCGACATCAAAGCGGTAGACCCCCTTGCCGTTGGGATCCGGGCGCTCAAAGTAGCCGGCGCTGCCACCAGGGATGAGGTATTTTTCCAGCACCAACACCCGGTAGCCCTTGGCCGCCAACTGGGTGGCCGCCACCAGGCCGCCGATCCCAGCGCCGATGACAATGACATCCCACGTTGCCGGGGGAGAGGACTTGAGCTGGGCGGAAGCCTGAGGAAGCAGAGTTTGGGTCAAGGGATCCCTCTCGCACAACGCCAGTATCCTCAACCTACCAGAGCTTGCCAGCAAGCGGCGATCCGCCATCTCCCGGATCCCTAACTCCCCTCTCCCTAAGGGAGAGGGGCTGGGGGTGAGGGGATCCCTTGCCAGCGACTTAGATCAGCTCTTCTAGGCCGCGGCTGCCAACATAGCGGCTATAGGCGTAGATTAGCCCCAGGCTCAGCCCGGTAACCAGAAAGCTGAGGGCCGCTCCAAAAGGGTAGTCCAGGCTGGCGCCAAACTGCATCTGGATGACATTGCCAATCAACAAGGTTTTGCTGCCCCCCAACAAATCGGGCACCACAAACATGCCCAGCGCCGGAATTGCCACCAGGATCAGGCCCGCCGCCAGCCCCGGCAGCGTCTGGGGCAAAAGCACCCACAGGAAAACCTGCCAGCCGTTGGCGTAGAGATCCCTGGCTGCCTCTGCCAGGTGCCAGTCGATGCGCTCTATGGCCGTGTAGAGGGGCAGGACCATGTAGGGCAAGAAGGTGTAGACCATGCCCAGGTACACCGCCAGCCAACTGGGGTAGAGAGCTGTCTGGGGCGGGATCCAGCCCAGCCAGGCCGCCAGCCGTGCCGGCCACCCCTCCGGAGCCAGCACCACCATCCAGGCATAGGTGCGGATCACCAAGTTGGTCCAGAAGGGCACCACCACCAGCGTCAGCAACAGATCCCGCTGTCGGGGCGGGTGGGCGGCAATGAAGAAAGCCAGGGGATAGGCCAGGAGCACACAGAAGAAGGTGGTGACGGCCGCCACCAGCAGGCTGCGGCCCAAGATCTGCCAGTAGATGGGCGTCCAGCCCAGGGGGCCATAGCCGAGAATGCGCAGGTAGTTGGCCAACGTCAGGGGCAGGCCCACCTGGCCAAACTGGCCGCTGCTGAGAAAGCTGCAAACCAGCAGCAACAGCCCCGGCAGCACCAAAAACGTTACCACCCAGAGCACCCCCGGCCCGGCAAAGATGAGGCTGCGCAGCAGCTCCTGCCAAGGGGCGAGCAGCTCCCCTGAGCGCACCTGGAAACGCTGGATCCCTGGCTCTGCCGCTGCTGGCCGCTTCAGCATGGAGCCTCCTGTCGCCGGGGATCCGGCTGCAAGTGCACCAAGTTCTTGGGAGGGAGATGAGCCACTAGGGCCTCCCCGATGGCAAAATCCTGATCCTCGATGTCGGCGTTGAGGGTGAGGGCCTTGAGCTGCTGGCCGCTGGCCGTTTGCAAGAGGTACTGGTTTTCTGCCCCGGTGTAGATGAGGTTTTTTACCCACACCGGCACCTGGTTGGGCAGCAGATCCCAGCCGCTGCGGGAAAGCTGAATCTTTTCCGGGCGGATGGCCAACTGCACCGGCTCCAGGCTGGGTGGGATCCCGGGCACCTTGAGCTTGCCCAGGGGCGTATCGACGCAATCGGTGCCACAGGCGATCCCCTCGATGAGGTTGCTGGCCCCCAAAAAGTCCGCCACAAAGGCTGTTGCCGGCCGCTCGTACACCTCGTCGATGAGGCCAACCTGCTCGATGCGCCCGGCCCGCATCACCGCCACCCGGTCGCTGGTAACCAAGGCCTCCTCCTGGTCGTGGGTAACAAAGATAAACGTCATGCCCAGGCGGCGCTGGAGCTCGCACAACTGCACCTGAAGCTGCTTGCGCAACTTGGCATCCAGAGCCGAGAGCGGCTCATCCAACAGCAGCACCTCCGGCTCGTTGACCAAGGCGCGGGCCAGGGCCACCCGCTGCTGCTGCCCGCCGGAGAGCTCCTGCGGCTTGCGCTTGGCCAGATCCCCAATCTCCACCAATTCCAAAGCGGCGGCCACCCGCTTGCGCAGCGCCTCCCCTCGCACCCCCCGCATGCGCAGGCCAAAGGCAACATTTTCCTCGACGGTCATAAAGGGAAAAAGGGCATAGCTCTGAAACACCGTGTTGACATTGCGCTTGTGGGCGGGCAAATGGCCCACCGGGCGCCCCCGGATCACCACCTCGCCAGCGTCAGCCATCTCCAGGCCGGCGATGATGCGCAGCAGGGTGGTCTTGCCGCAGCCGGAAGGCCCCAACAGGCCAAAAAACTCGCCCCGCCGAATCTGCAAGTCAATGCCGTCGAGGGCCACAAAATCGCCAAAGCGCTTGCGGAGCCCCTTGAGCTCCACATCCCAGTCGGGATCCCTGGAAGTGCCGGCAATGACTCCTGCCACCACAGTTAGCAACCCTGCAATACTCTCTAACTCAGTATGCAGGTTTGGAGAGCGATTGGGGTCACCGAGATCCCGGCGGCTATAGCCATTCCGCCTCAGGCGTTTCCTCTAGTGGCTCCGCTTCCGGCCAAACCCAGTCCGTCAGGTTCTGGGAAGGGATCCCTGGCGGCATGAGCCCGTGGCAACGGGCGCAAAACAGGCAACTGGCACAGCGTTCGCCGTAGGGGAGGGCGGGAAAGGCCTGCGCCTCCAGTTGCCGCAGGCGGCCTAGGGTGGCTTTGAGGTGGGCCAGATCCCGCTCGTAGGCGGCGGCGCTGTAGCGCAACTGAAAAGGCTGCTGCGGGTGCTGCACATACCAAAAGGTAAGCTGCACCTGCTCCGGCTCAAAAGGGCCTGCCAGGGGCAGTTGAGCGGCCACCCCGCAGAGCAACAGCGGGTAAAGGCGCACCTGCCAGTCCTGGGCCAACTGTTCGTCGGGGGGGCGCTGCCGCTCCGTCTTCCAATCGACAATGTGCAGGGATCCCGGCGCAATCACCAGCCGATCCAGGCGAGCCATCAGCTTAAACCCCTCAATCCGTTGCCAGAGGGGCAGTTCCGCCAACACCCGCCCCTGCGGCTGGGCATGGGGACTGGCCAAGAACACCTGCCACCACTGGCGTACTGTCTCCTCCAAGGCCGACAAGCGCGGCTCCACCTGGAGCCCGCGGCTGTACGATTCCACCAGGCGGTGAAACTGGCGTCCCCGCTGCTGCTCCGCTTCGTGCTCAAAGGCATCCGCTGCCGGCCAAATCAGCCGCTCCAGGTACACGTAGCAAAACAAGCGGGGGCAGTAGTCCAACAGCGCCAGAGCCGAAGCTGAGAGGTTGACCTGCTCAAGCGTCAACCTCAGCGGGGAAAAAGCAGCAGGGATCCCAGGCATGGACCAAGAAGAGGAGTTCATGGCCATTCTAGTGCCGCTAGGACTGGAGAATGGCTTCTAGAGCCGCGCGCGGATCTAGACAAGATAAAATTAAGCTCAGGCTCGTGCTAGAGGTCTTGGTTTTTTGCCGCTAGTGTCTGAGCGTCTGCAAACTGTTTCGAGAGCGAGGAAAAGGTCGTGGAGCTAGCTGAGATCGAGGAGTTAATGAGCAAAGCGGTGCAGGCCACCCAGCGTTCCTTCAACACGGTGCGCACCGGGCGGGCTAACGCCAGCCTGCTGGATCGCGTTCAGGTGGAGTACTACGGCGTTCCCACTCCCCTGAAGGCGCTAGCCAGCATCACCACTCCAGATGCCAGCACTCTCTTGATCCAGCCTTTTGATCCCTCGACCCTGGCAGCAATTGAGCGGGCCATCGTCGCCTCCGACCTGGGCCTAACCCCCAGCAACGATGGCAAGGTGGTGCGCCTCAATATCCCTCCTCTAACCGAAGAGCGGCGCAAGGAGCTGAGCAAACAGGTGGCCAAGCTGGCCGAAGAGGGCCGGGTTTCCATTCGCAACATCCGCCGCGACGCCATCGACTCGGTGCGCAAGCGGGAGAAAAACGGCGAGATCTCCGAAGACGAGTCCAAAAGCTTGCAAGAAGAAATCCAGAAATTGACCGACCGCTATATCAAGAAGATCGACGATCTGCTGGCGGAGAAAGAAAAAGAACTGACCACGCTTTAGGGCTTTGTCCTTGAGCACGCCCGCCAACTGTTTTTGGCCCGCTGCAGCCAAGCAGCAGCTCCCTCCCCGGGGCTGGGATCCCGGCCTAGGCCAGCATGGACCTCATCTTGTGTCATCAGTCAGCAGATTTCGACACCCTAGGGGCGGCAGTGGGGGCAGCCCGACTCTACCCTAGCGCCCGCATTGCCTTGACTGGCGGATCCCTGCCGGGAGTGCAGGAGTTCTTGGCCCTCTACCGGGACGAGTTTCCCCTCATCGAGCTGCGTTCGGTGGATCCCCGCCAGGTCCAGCGCTGGATCCTGGTGGATTGTTACGACCCGGATCGCCTCGGTAAGGCTGCGGCCTGGCTGAGCATTCCTGGGGCGAAGATCGAGATTTTCGACCACCACCTGCCGGCCACCCCGCTGGAAGAGCTGTGGCCGCAGCAGCAGGTCAGCGCTCACATTGAGGCGGTGGGCTCCACCTGTACCCTCCTGGTGGAGCGGCTGCAGGGGGCCGGGATCCGCCTCAGCCCTTTCGAGCGGCTGGCGCTGGCGTTGGGCCTCCACATGGACACGGGATCCCTGACCTTCCCGGAGACCACCGCCCGCGATGCCGCCGCCCTCACCTGGCTGATGCGTCAGGGAGTCAACCTGGTGGTGCTGCGGCGCTTTTTGGGCGATGGCCTCACCCCCCCGATGCAGGAACTGCTCAGCCAGGGACTGGCCCAGATGCAGGTGGAGGCGGTGGGGGAGTACCGCTTGGGAACGTGGCTGCTGGAGCTGCCGGAGTTTGTGCCCGGCTTGGCCGGCCTGGTGATGCGGCTAATGGATCTGACAGGGGTGGACGTGCTGCTCTTGGTGGCACGACAGGGGGAGCGGCTTAGCCTCATCGGGCGGGCGCGGCAGGAGTTTGCCCAACTGGGCCGAGTGATGGCCCGCTACGGTGGCGGCGGCCACGACTGTGCGGCAGCCGCTACCCTAAAAGCTTCTCCAGACCAGCCCCTGCCCGATCCCGCCCAGGTGCTGAGCGACCTCAGCCAGGCGGTTAAAGAGCGGATCCCGCCGCCTGTGACGGCCAAGGATTTGATGTCCTCGCCGGTGCGCACCATCCGACCGGAGGTTACTATCCAGGAGGCGCAGCGGGTGCTGCTGCGCTATGGCCACTCCGGCCTGGTGGTGGTGGATGGCCAGGGCCGCCTGGTGGGAGTGATCTCGCGGCGAGATATCGACATTGCCCTGCACCACGGCTTTGGCCATGCCCCCGTCAAGGGCTACATGACTACCGACGTCAAGACCCTCTCCCCCGACACGCCCCTGGCGGAGATCCAGCGGCTGATGGTGCAGTGGGACATTGGCCGTCTGCCAGTGCTCCAGGATGGCCAGTTGGTGGGGATCGTTACCCGCACCGATGTGTTGCGACACCTGCACCAGCTGCCGGCCCTCTCACCCCAGTTGGCTTCTCCTGCTCTCTCTTGTCCTTTGGATCTCACCTTTGCCGCTCTCTCGCCGCAGCACCGCCGGCTGCTAGAGGAAGCTGCCCGAATTGCCGATGAAAAGGGTCTGCGGCTGTATCTGGTGGGGGGGGCGGTGCGGGATCTGCTGCTGCACCGGTGGGGACGGCAGCCCTCCTCTTGCCTGGAACGGCTGGATTTGGATTTGGTGGTGGATGGGCCTTACCCCTCGACCCCCCAAGGGACGGATCCGCCGGGCTGGGGGTTGATCCTGGGAAAAGCCCTCAAGCAGCACTTCCCGGAGGCACGCCTGGAGATCCACGGCAAGTTCCAGACGGCAGCCCTGATCTGGCCAGGGGGCTTTTGTGTGGATATTGCCAGCGCCCGCACCGAGTTTTACCCCTACCCGGCCTCGCCCCCTGAAGTGGCCATGGGATCCATCCATCAGGATCTCTACCGGCGGGATTTTTCCATCAATGCGCTGGCTTTGCGCCTCAACGGCCCCCAGCGGGGTCAGTTGCTGGACTTTTTCGGCGGGCAAGCGGATCTGCAAAAGGGGATCATCCGCGCCCTCCACCCCAACAGCTTCATCGAGGATCCCACCCGCATCTACCGGGCAGTGCGCTTTGCCGTGCACCTGGGCTTTGCCCTGGATCCGACCACCGAAGAATGGATTCGCACGGCTGTAGCCAGCGGCCTCCACGATGCCGTTGGCGGGGAGCGCCTCAAGCAGGAGCTGGCCTACATCCTCCGCTCCCGCGACTGGCCCTTGGCTTTTGAGCGGCTGGCGGCATGGGGAGCCCTGCGCTGCATTCACCCCGCTTTGACCTGGGATCCCTCCCTGTACCGGCGGCTGCAGCGGGTGGGCCGCTGGGCCTATCACTTCCGCCGCCGCTACCCCGAGCTGGGATCCCAGGAGATCTGGCAACTGCGCCTGGAAGCCTTGCTCTTGCCCCTGCCCCAGGCACCCCAGGTAGCCAGCCAGCTCCACCTCACCCAAGCGGGCATCGAACGCCTCAGCCATTTCTCCCACTACCAAGCCCTCTTGGCCCAACTGGAGACCGGATCCCTGTCTCCGGCTCAGGTAGTACGGCTGCTGCAGGGGCTGCGCATCCCGGCGGTGATCCTGTTGGCAGGGCTGGCCGCCAAGCCAGCGCGGCGGCTGCTCTGGCGCTACTTGCAGGAGTGGCATTGGGTGAAGCCACCCCTCAACGGGCACGATTTGCGTTGCCTGGGCTACAAGCCGGGCCCTCTTTTTCAGGAGATCTTGGAGCGCCTGCGCTGCCTCACCCTCAACGGCGAGCTTACCACTCGCGCTGAGGCAGAAGCCTGGCTGCGGAAACACTTCCCCTTGCTGCAATCTCAGCCAAAGTAGCCAAAAGAGTAGAGGGGTTGCCCATTTCTGGTAGGACGATCCCATTGCCAGATCGCTAGCCTGAGAGAAGGTTGTCTTGGAGGGATCCAATGCGGGTATTGAAACCTCGCTCTGCTGTCGAGGCAATCCCGTCGGTGGGCCCCATCCCCCCCCAGCGGCGGAGTTGCCGCGTGGCCAAGCCGGTTGCCTTTGCTCTGCTGGCCATCCTTGCCGCCGGGATGGGATCCCCTGCCCAGGCCCAAGACCTGGTTCGGCTGCTGATCCACGGCCTGCAATGGCTGCAGGTGAGCCAGTTAAACGACGCCCAAGAGGTGAGCTTGGGCCGCCAGATCGACCAGCAACTGAAAGCCCGCGGACAGATTCGCGTCAGTTCAAATTTCTATTGGGTGGAGCGGGTGAACCGCATCGGCCAGCGGGTGGCCGCCCACAGCGAACGCCCTAACTTGCCCTATACCTTTCAGGTGGTGGAGGATCCAGACATCAACGCCTTTGCCACGATGGGTGGTTTTGTTTACATCACCACTGGCGCCCTGGAAGCTGCCGACAACGACGACCAAATTGCTGCTGTCTTGGGCCACGAAATCGCCCATATCAGCGAACGTCACGGCCTCCAGCAACTGCAGCAGGCTGCCGCCGCCCGCTTCGGCGCCCAATTGCTGGGACTCGATGACAACACCTTGGCCGCCCTAGCCCTGGAGCTGGGAGTGCGCCGACCGCAAAGCCGCGAAAACGAGTTTGTTGCCGACGAAAAAGGTTTGTGGGCCGCCTATCGCGCTGGCTTCGATCCCAGGGGCATGTCGCAATTTTCGGCCAAGTTGCAATCCCGTCCATCCCTGCCGGACTTCTTGCGTACCCATCCCCCTGTCGCGGAGCGCATCGCCCGCCTCAACCAGCTTATCGCCGAGCACAGCATGGTCAGCCCTGCTGCCTATGGCTCCGGCGGCCCCACTTGGCCTTCGCAATCTCTCCCCCAAACCCAGCGCACCGAAGTTGAGATTCTGCCGGTGCTGCCGGTTTTGCCCTGAGTAGGCCGCTGGGATCCGTTTTCCCCGTAGGGTGGAGATTCGCATCTGGGGGGAACGCTTCGCACCGCTGGCGCGAGCAGTAGGCGAGGGTAGCCTTGTAAGCTGAGAAAGGGTTTCCTACCTGCCCCGCTGCGTGGTTCACTTGCAGTGGGCCGTAGGACTGGGCAAGCCAGGAGGCATGGGAAGAACATCAAGCAACAGAACGTGCCACACAAAAGGATAGCTTGGTAGCCCCGCACTTGAGTGCAGGGCGGAAAAGCTCGCTAGCCACTTTAGTCGCTTACCCATGATGGGGGTCGTTGATATAGTTTCATAGCTCAAACAACCTCTTCCTGACTTCTCCTACCAAGACCTTTTTCCTTCTCTTTGGCCAAAAAATAAGATAAACAACCGCTAGCCCCACAGCATGGTTGTAGTGATTGTACCGTTGACTTTCCTCTCGCACTATCGCTTGCCCATGTCAGACTGCGGTTGTCATGCCGCTTGCCAACAATGATGGAGTGCGGCTGTCAGCAGGTTCGAGTCAGGAACAGGGAGCTAGTCCCCCTATTAGAGTACTTGTGTCAACAGTCTAATAAGGTGTACAACTGTGCTTTGTACTATGCGAGACAAGTCTATTTCAAAACGAAGCGATGGGCAAGCTATGGTGAGCTTTGTGCTGAGATGGCCAGAACCCAAAACAAGCACTTTATCGCAATGTATGTTTCCGCCGCACAACAGACGTGTAAGTCTGTAGCTGAGGCACTCAGTAGCTCTAAGAAAAAGCTGAGGCTCTCCTGGCAAGAAGGAATGAGTTTAAGACCAAACCTGCCGCGGCCTTCAGGAACTGTCTAGAGGCGCTTTGACAACGCCGTTACGGGTTCTTTTGTGGACTGCGTAAGAATCCCCCGCCTTTAGGCGCTGGGAGTGTCAATGGATCCCATCTCTTCAACAGCAGCACCTATGGATCCCTGTCTGATCCCCGTCAAGCTTCCCCACGGCTCCTACGACATTCTCATCCAGTCCCCCGAAGGCTCCGGCGGCCACAGCCTTATCCAGTTGGGATCCCAACTGCAAGCCAGGGGACTTTCGGGCAAGGCGCTGGTGGTGAGCCACCCCGGCATTGCCAAGCATTTTGGCGAAAAGTTGATGCAAGGGTTGCAACAAGCGGGGTTTGCTGCCCGTCTTTTTCTGTTGCCCGCCGGCGAGCGCTACAAAACCCTGCGCTCGGTGGCCAAGATCTACGATGCTGCCTTGAGCTTTGGCCTGGAGCGCTCTTCCACCCTCGTGGCCCTGGGAGGGGGGGTCATTGGGGATATGGTGGGGTTTGCCGCCGCCACTTGGCTGCGCGGGATCCCGTTTGTCCAGGTGCCCACTTCGCTTTTGGCCATGGTGGATGCGGCCATCGGCGGCAAGACCGGCGTCAACCATCCTGGCGGGAAAAACCTCATCGGCGCCTTCTACCAGCCGCGCCTGGTGTGGATCGACCCAACGCTGTTGCAGACCCTGCCCCGGCGGGAATTTACCTCGGCCCTGGCGGAAGTCATCAAATACGGCGTCATCCAGGCTGCCGACCTATTTGAGTTTTTGCAAGACCGGCCCAGGCTGAGGCGCTACGCCGATTTTGCCCCTGCGGATCTGCACTATCTGCTGCGGCGCTGTGCCGAGTGCAAAGCCTGGGTGGTGCAACAGGACGAGCGGGAAGGGGGCCTGCGGGCCATCTTGAACTACGGCCATACCCTCGGCCATGCCCTGGAAACCGTTACCGGCTACCGCCGCTACCTGCACGGGGAGGCGGTGGCCATTGGCATGGTGGCTGCGGGGGAGATCGCCCGTCGCCTGGGGTGGTGGAGCGCGGCTGAGGCCGAGCGGCAGCGACGCCTTATCGAAAGGGCAGGGCTGCCCAGCCACTGGCCCGCCGGGATCCCTTGGGAGGCAGTGCTGCAGGCAATGCAGGCCGACAAGAAGGTCAAACAGGGGCGGATTCGCTTCGTTCTGCCCCGCCGCATCGGCCAGGCCGAGCTGACCGATCAAGTCGAGCTGGCAGAGGTGCAGGCTGCTTTGGCCTCGATTACAGACACCTCTGGAACCCTAGAATTAGGAAAACCTAAGGACAAGAAAGCATGGCACGGCAACAACGGGTAGCCATTTTGGGAGCAACAGGGGCAGTAGGGACGGAGCTGCTGACGCTATTGGAAGAGCGCCACTTTCCTGTAGCCGACCTCAAGCTTTTGGCCTCGCCCCGCTCAGCGGGCACCTATTTGACCTTCAAGGGGGAGCGGATCCCAGTGGAGCCGGTTTCAGAAGCGGCCTTTCGGGGTCTGGATCTGGTGCTGGCCTCTGCCGGTGCCAGTGTCTCCAAAACCTGGGCCAAGCCTATCGTCGAGGCGGGGGCGGTGCTGATCGACAACTCCAGCGCCTTTCGTCTGGATCCCGATGTCCCGCTGGTGGTGCCCGAGGTCAACCCCCAGGAAGCCTTCCGTCACCAAGGGATCATTGCCAATCCCAACTGCACCACCATCCTAATGTGCGTGGCCATCTACCCCCTGCATCGCCACATCCCCCTGCGCCGCGTGGTGGCCGCCACCTATCAATCGGCCAGTGGGGCCGGGGCCCGCGCCATGGTGGAGCTGCAAGAGCAAACCCGCGCCTACCTACAGGGGCAGCCGTTGCAGCCCCAGGTGTTCCCTTACCCCATTGCCTTCAACCTCTTCCTCCACAACAGCCCCCTGCAAGAGAACGGCTACTGCCAGGAAGAGATGAAGATGGTGAACGAATCCCGCAAGATTATGGGATCCCCCAACCTGCGGCTGACAGCTACCTGTGTGCGGGTGCCGGTGCTGCGTACCCACGCCGAGGCCCTCAACCTGGAGTTTGAACAGCCCTTCCCTGTGGAAAAAGCCCGGCAAATCCTGGCTCAGGCACCTGGGGTGGTGCTCATTGAAGATTGGCAGCAGAACCGCTTTCCCATGCCCATCGACGTGGCCGGCAGGGATGAAGTGGCGGTGGGCCGCATCCGCCAAGATATCTCTGAGCCCAAGGCCCTGGAGCTGTGGCTATGCGGGGATCAAATCCGCAAAGGTGCGGCCCTCAACGCCGTTCAAATTGCCGAGCTGCTTTTGAAGGACTAATTCACCACAACCGTCCAGGTTACCGGTCCTGCCGTGGCAGGGGCGGCCTGAGCGTTGGTCAATGTTACTGGGGAGTTGGGGTAGGTGTAGGTGCCGGCTAGGTTCAGAAGTCCCGTTTGGACAGGGATGGTCACTGTGCAGGTTGCGCCGACAGCCACTTGTCCTCCGGTGAATTGAATGGTGTTCCCACCCACCATGGCCATGAGGGTAGCTCCAGCACCACAGGAAGCAGGTAAGGGAGGAGGTGGAGCAGATACGGTTAAAGGAGGCGGCCCTCCCGGCAAGGTGTGGTCAAAGGCCAAGCCCGTCAATGGAATGGCTGCGTTGTTGGTTATTGTAAACGTCAGAGTTCCATTCCCGGTAACGGGAGGGGGAACTGGGCCGATTGGGCCAAGCGGGTTGGGAGAAAAGGCCATGGTAAAGGTGGGAGCTGGCACCGTTACCGTTAAGTTAATAGCAGCAGCGATGGCACTGAGCCCTTGGTTGCTGCTCAGGGTTACCGCGGGGCTGGTCAGGGATCCCGCTGTCGTGGCTGTAACTTGAAGATCCAGGCTGATGGTGCAGCTAGCGTTGGCTGCCAATGAGCCGTTGATCAGCAAGATGGAAGTTGCTCCTGGTGCAGCTGCCAGCGTCCCGCCACAGCCGTTGTTGAGGTTGTTGGGATTGGCAACGACCAAGCCGGCAGGCAGGGGATCGGAAAAGGCTAGACCCGTCAGGGGCAGAGCGGCTGTGTTGGTGATCGTGTAGGTCAGAGTTGTTGTGGCATTAGGGCCGGCATCTACCGAGGTGGGGCTAAATGCCTTGGTAAAAGTCGGGGCACCCGGCGTAGGTGTCGGAGTCGGCGTAGGTGTCGGGGTTGGGGTGGGTGTCGGAGTTGGAGTCGGTGTAGGTGTAGGCACTGTCGTCCCACCGCTTCCGCCTCCACCGCAGCCGGTCAGTCCTAGACAGGCCGCTCCTAGACTCAAGGCCACAAGAGTTGTAACTGCTTTTTTCTTCATCGCTCTCTCACTCCTCATCACTATCGGACTTGACTTTAGTTTTTATCGACCTGTCTTGCTGCAGTGTACTCCAGTCCAATTGCTGTTCAGGACGCTTCTGCGCCGAGGCAATTTGCAATTATTGTAATAAACCTTGGCTTAGCTGGCAAACTCCAACTAGGGAATAGCTCCTTCAGACTTGCTCTTAGGTACCTTGCTTGTAAGCACAAAATCTGGCGCTCCAAGCCAACTTTCAGAACCTCGCCTATGCCGCTCGAGCCAGCAATGTTCACACAACGTTGGAAAGGGAGGAGAATTGAAAAGCATTCGGCCTTTGTGGAGATTGGCTTGTGCATCCAATTGGGATGGGATCCCTGGCTAGCTTTATCGCCGGCTTGGCGACGGGGCTGGGGGCTTTGCCGGCCCTTTTTCTTCCCTCGCTCTCCGAAAGGGCGCAAGGGATCCTGCTGGGATTTGGGGGTGGGGTGATGCTGGCGGCCACCTCGTTTTCGCTGGTGGTGCCGGGCACCGAGGCAGCCATGGCGCTGGGGTATTCCCAGTTTGGAGCGGCGGTGGCGATGGCGGCGGGCCTGTTGTTGGGGGCGATCTTTCTGGAGAGTGCCCACCAGCTTTTTCCCCACGAGCACTTTTTCAAAGGGGCTGAAGGGGAGAACCGCGCCCACCTAAAGCGGATCTGGCTCTTCATCATTGCCATTGCCCTGCACAACTTCCCGGAAGGCCTGGCGGTGGGGGTGGGATTTGCCACCGGCCAAGTCAGCGATGGGTTGGCGCTGGCCCTGGGGATCGGCCTGCAGAACATGCCGGAAGGGCTGGTGGTGGCCTTGTCGCTGGCCAGCCAGGGGTATTCGCGGCTGTTTGCTTTTGCCATTGCCCTGCTGACCGGGCTGGTAGAGCCCATCGGCGGCATCGTGGGAGCGACGGTGGTCACTTTGGCTCAGCCGCTGCTGCCCTGGGGCATGGCCTTTGCCGCTGGTGCGATGTTGTTTGTGATCTCGGATGAGATCATCCCCGAGTCGCACCGGCAGGGGTTGGAGCGGGAGGGCACCTTTGGGGTCATCAGTGGGTTTGTGGTGATGATGTTGCTGGATATCACCTTGGGCTAGCAAGGGATCCCGTCCTGAGGTGAGGTTTTATGCTGAGCAACGAGCCTTTTCTGTGGCGGGGAAGAGGGGATCATGCCTGCCTGCTGCTGCACGGGTTGGGGGGTGGCGTCTACGAGTTGCAGTGGCTGGCGGAGCGGCTGTTGGCAGCCGGCCTGACGGTGCAGGGGTTTAACTATCCCGGCCATGACCGCCCGGGACCCCGCATGCCCCCTTCCCGCTGGACGGAGTGGTACGGGCGGGTTTTGGAACATTACCTGGCGCTGCAGCAGGAGTACCCGCGCCTTTCGCTGGTGGGGTTTTCCACCGGCTGCCTGTTGGCGCTGCACCTGGCCTTTGCCCACCCTGTCCACAAATTGGTCCTGCTGGCGCCGTTTTTTGCCATTCGCCACCGCTGGTACTATCTCTTTCGCCCGGAGCAGTACCTCAACAGCCTGGGCTGGCTCTTGGAAGAGGTTCCCCGCTTTCGCCTGCCGATTCGGGATGGCGATGTCCGCGCGTTGGCAGAAAGAGTGGCCTATTTGCGCAGCTTCAATCTGTCGGCAGTGCGCAGCGCCCTTGAGCTCATCGAGCGGGTCAGGGGGGAAGTAGCCAGCATCCAAGTTCCCACCCTCATCCTGCAGCCGCGCCAAGATACAGTGGTGGATCCCGACCAGGCGGCGTGGCTCTACCGGGAGCTGGGATCCGCCGAGAAGACCCTGCATTGGCTGGAGCGCTCCGACCACGTTCTCACCTTGGACTGCGAGCGGGAGACGGTGTTTGCCCAGGTCTGCGCCTTTCTCACCCCGGATCCCGCTCCAGCCGCATCAGCGTAACCCGCTGCCAGGCGCCGCCCTCGTCGTAGTCGCGCACCAGGCGCAGCAGGTGGCGGCCCTCCGGCCCTTCCGGAAACCAGCTCAGGCTGACGGAAAAGCGGCGATCCCGGTGAAGAGTGGGGATGGGCAAGGGATCCGGCCCGCCCATCCACAGCCCTCCCGGCAAGGGATCCCAAGGGCTGGCCCACTCTGAGAGATCTACATGAGTTTCGCTGAGCAAGCTATCGGCAGCAGAAAAGCTCTGGGCGATCCCCCGCCATCGCCCTTGCAAGGCCTCTCCCAGTTGCGCTTGGGTCAGCGCAGGAAAGTCGGCCCCAAGATCCAGCACCTGGCCGCGCCGCTCCAAGATGACCGTCACCCGCACCAGGCGGCCCTGGGGATCCCACTGCTGCACCACCCGCGCCTTGCGCTCTCCCCAAAGAAAGCCCTGCTCGACGGCAAAATCGCCAAACGGTGCCAGCTGCAGCCGCCCGTTGGAAAAGGAGCCATCGGGGAAAAAGCGCAAGCCGGGCGAGAAATCTTGATAGACCCAGCTCTGGCGGCTTGTTGGGGTAGGGGATCCCTCTAGGGGGTAGTAGGCATTGGTTTGGCGGATTGCGTCCCGATCCAAAGCCTCAAAGGTGATGAGGCTGCGCTTTTGGCCCACCAGCTCCCAGCCGTGGGCGGTGGGTCGATACTCGGAAAAGAGCCCGTGCCATTCTCCCAGGTGCAGGGCCAGGCATTCTCTCTGGGTTGTCATGAAGCACTGTGAAGTAACATTAGGGAGACGCAACGCGGAAGACAGAGCCGATGGGGAGGAAGTTCCGAGGTGGCATTTTACTGGTTTTGGGGTTTATGCTCTCGCCCTTTTCCTGGTGGAACGATTTGTTCTTCAACCTACCCATTGCCTATGGATTTGGCTACCTCTGCAGCTTGTGGCAGCCCCAGTGGCTTTTGGGAGGAACCCTTGCCGGGTACTGGCTTTCCAACTTGATTGGCCTTCTCCTGATGCAGTTTGGCGCTACTGATGTGGTTGAGCAAGGGGATAAACCCCGCAACCTAAAGCGCGATCTCGTTATTAGTTTGGCTTCTTCTACTGCCTACACTTTGGCGATCCTCGGGCTGGTGCAGCTTCACCTTGTCGATATCGGCGCCCTCTTCCCCACTTCTTAAGCTCATGCCCCTCCCTCTTTTCTGGACAACGCTGGCGGAAGGGATCCTCGCCTTTATTGCCACCCACATCGACGACTTTTTTGTGCTGGTTGTGTTGTTTGCCCAGGTGCAGATCCAACCTACTTGGAAGGGCTGGCAGGTTTAGCTGGGGGGCTACTTGGGCTTGGCAGGATTGATCTTGATCAGCCTTTTGGGGTACTTGGGGGGCCTGGTGCTGCCGCCATCTGCCATTGGCCTGCTGGGACTGATCCCGCTGGCGGTGGGCGGCTGGAAATTCTGGCGATCTGAAGCGGAAGAAGCCCTGTCGAAAGAGCTGGAAAAACTGCAAGATCGACCACCCGCAAAGACTGGGCTGCTCTTTTTGCCCTCGCCAGCTCTGCTGTCCATGTTCCTCACCTTTGCCAATGGCGGGGATAACATCAGCTTGTACGTTCCTTTGTTTGCCGGCAGCACCCCTCTCCAGTTGGCTCTCTTTTCTATAATTTTCTTTTTGATGAAAGGGCTGTGGTTTGCCATGGCTCAAAGGCTGACGGTGCAACCGGAAGTGGCCAAGATCTTGGCTGAACAGGGAGAGCGCTGGGTACCCTGGATTTTGATGAGATTAGGGGTGTGGATCCTGTTCAAAAACGAAACTTGGCGATGGCTGCTCGGGATCCCGTAGCGGGCGGAGTCCCTTCGAGTTTCAGTCGTTGTGCCGCTCTGAAGCCGGATCCTAGTTCAGATCTTCGTGGCGGTGTTCCCGTTCCCGCCAATCAAATAGCGGCGTTCTTCCGCGCTTGTGGGGGACTGATTGAGTTGTGCAATTAGTTGTGCAATTAAGCGACGTAAAGTAGCCGTGCCCTAACCATAAACTGACGCAAAATAATCAACGAGAATCCATCAAGGACTGGTGAGGACAGTTCAAGATCAGAACCATCCAATCATCAAAAAATGGGGTAGGCCAAATTAACTTATCAAAGGATCGTCAAAAGATCCCAGAATGCGCACTTCTGGCTCTAGGAATATCGACCATCGTTGATAAACCTTTTCTTGGGCCAAGCAAATCAGACGGTAGATGTCGTTGGCGCTGGCCTGACCACAATTGAGGATGAAGTTGGCATGGCGCTCGGAGATCTGGGCCCCGCCAATCCGGTAGCCCTTCAGACCGACCTGCTCAATTAGCCAGCCGGCAGGATAGGTTTCGGGGTTGCGAAAGACGCTGCCACAACTGGGCAGATGATAGGGCTGAGAGCTCAGGCGCTGGTTGAGGTGGCGCTGGGTTTGTCGCTGCACCTGAGCCGGATCCCGGCCTGGGAGTAACTGCAGCGTTGCCCCCGTCACCGTCCAAGGAGAGTCCTGTAGCCGCGAGCGGCGGTAGCCCAATTGCAGATCGACCGGTTCTAAGCGGCAGGGCTCCTGCTCTTCATCCAAAATCTGCACTTCCACCAACACGTCCGACATGGCGCGCCCGTGGGCGCCGGCATTCATCACCACCGCTCCCCCCAGCGTGCCCGGGATCCCGATGGCCCACTCCAAGCCACTCCAGCCCCGCTTGGCGGCTGCCCGCGCCAGGTTAACCAAAGGTTCTCCGGCAGCGGCCCAGATCCTCCCCCCCTCCAACAGTTGCATCCCGCGCAAACGCCGGGTGTGGATCACCAGCCCCGGCAGGCCGGCATCGCTGATGAGCAGGTTGCTGCCCGCCCCCAACAGTGTAACCGGGATCCCTTGCGCCCGCGCCCAGGCCAAACATTGCTGCAGCTCCAGATTGTTGTGCGGCTCGCAATACCACTCCGCCTTGCCGCCCACCCGAAAGCTGGTCAGAGGGGCCAAGGGGATCCCCGCTTGAATCCGTCCAGAGAGTCGGGCAACGCTTGAGGCATTGGGCACGCAGGGAGCTGTAGTCATGATGCCAATACCTCAGAAGCCCCCATCTCCCTGATCCCATCCTCCGCTTGCCCCGGCAATTTCCCTTCAAAGTTTGCCAGAGGCTGCTCCCCCAGCCGAGCCGCATAGGCCCGCATCGTAGCGGCTATCTGTTGATTGAGATCGCCTGCGCCCAAAAAAATTGCCAGATCTCCAGGTTGCAAGATAGACGGCAACACCTGCGGCAATTGCGGCAAAGAAGACACATAACGTACATGGGGATGGTGCTCCGCCACCGACACGGCCAGCCGCAAGCTGTCGGAGCCCTCAGGCGCTGCTTCTCCCGCCCCATAAGTGGGCACGATCACCACCACCTGCGCATCCGCAAAGCAGCAAGCAAAGTCCTGGAACAACTTGGCCAAGCGGCTGTGGCGATGGGGCTGGAACACCGCCACCACCCGCCGCTGCTGCAGCCGTGCCGCCCGCAGCGTAGCCCGAATCTCGCTGGGATGATGGGCATAGTCGTCGATAAAGGTGACCCCACCCACCTTGCCCCTGTGCTCAAAGCGGCGCCGCACTCCCGGAAACTGGGCCAGAGCAGAGGCAATCACGGGGAACTCCAAGCCCAGCTGCCGCCCCACGGCAACCGCGGCCAGAGCATTGCTGAGGTTGTGGGATCCCAGCACCTGCAGGCGGAGCTGGCCGAGGAGGGATCCCCTTTCCCAGATCTCGGCAGAGGTGCAATCGGCAGTGTAGAGGATCTGACGGGCCTGGTACTGGGCTTGGGGATGGCCGGCCAGGCTGTAGCCGATGTCCACCTTGAGGTGGGTGGCCACGTTGGGACAGTCCAGACAGGCCACCAGGGTTTGGCTCTGCTGCCCATACTGTTGAAAAGCCCGGATCACCTGCCCCAAATCGGCATAATGATCGGGGTGATCCAGCTCGATATTGGTGATCACGCCAATTTGGGGATAGAGCCGCACCAGGGATCCATCCGACTCGTCCACCTCGGCTACCAGGTATTCCCCCTGGCCTAGACGGGCATTGCCATCCCAGGCGTCCATCTCCCCGCCGATGATCAAGGTGGGATCCCAGCCCGCCGCCAGTAACATGTAGCCAATCATGCTGCTAGTAGTGGTCTTGCCGTGGGTGCCCGCCACCCCAATGCTGGGACGATGGTTAAACAGGGCAGCCAGCAAATCGGCTCGATGCCAAACCTTTAGTCCCTTGTCCAGCGCCGCCGCTAATTCCGGGTTGGTGGGGCGAATGGCGCTGGAGTAGACCACCTGGGGATCCCCGGCCAAACCCTCCAGAGTGTGCCCCTGAATAAAGCGCACCCCCAAGGCTTCCAGGCGACGGGTGCGGCCATTGGCGGCAATATCCGACCCTGAAACCCGAAACCCCTGCTTGGCCAAAATGTAAGCCAGAGCCGACATCCCCACCCCGCCGATCCCGACAAAATGATAAGCCGGAAGTAGCGGGTTCAACGGATCCAAATTTTTCGCAGGCGGAGATGGAGAACGAGCTGGCGCCGGCGCAACGGCATCTTTCCCCCCAACTGTTTCCACCATCGCAACTCCACCTCACTCCTCGCACCACACCTAGAAATCGGCACCTGCAGAAAGGCCCCGGACACGGCAGATCATATCAGGAATCCCTTGGGTTAGGTAGCCGACGAAGGTCGACAACCGAAGACAAGCCGGAGAAAAACGAATACCCGAAAAATAAACACATGAGAAAAACCTGGACATCCTTGCCCCATAAACTTTACATTTATTAAAGAATTGCAACTGTAACGACCGACCTCAACCGCAAAACTCAACGAGTAGGGAACGATGAATCAGCGGCTACTCTGGTCTATTGCGGGAGCTGGATTGCTGGCCGGAACTGGGCTGGCCTGGCTGGGCCTGAGCCAGCAGGCGGCCACCCAATCCGTATCAGAGAATGCAACGGAGGAGACGCGGCTACCTCCCCGCGTTGGCGCCCTGGGTCGCCTGGAGCCGGAAGGAGAGGTGGTGCGGGTGGCCGGCCCTCCGGGAGAGCGACTGGGAGAGCTGCTAGTGGCCGAAGGGGAGCGGGTGAGGGCGGGGCAAGTGTTGGCCCGTCTGGAAAGCTATCGAGAGCGCCTGGCCGAGCGGGAGTATGCTGCTGCCCAACTCCAAGAAGCCCGCGCCCGGCTGGAGGCCGAGACCCGCTTTGGCCAAGCTCAAGTGGAAGAGGCGCGCACCCGCCTCAGCCGCCTAGACGAACCGCAACAGATGCAGATCCGATCCCAGGAAGCGGTGGTGGAGCGCCTTCGGGCGGAGCTGGCCGATGCCGAGGCCAACCTGGCTCGCTTCCAGGCCCTGTGGCAGGAGGGGGCTATCTCCCAGCAGGAGCTAGACCAGAAAGCTCTGCTGGTGCGGCAACGGCAGGAGGACTTGCGGGCTGCCGAGGCCACTCTGGATCAACTGCGCCTGGCCCGCGAGCGGGATCTGCGCAACGCCCAAGCCCAGGTGCAAGCTGCTGAAGCGGGGCTGAGGCGGGCGCAAGCGCAAGTGCAACTGGGATCCCTGGCCCGCAACCTGGAGCTGGCGGAGGCCCGTCTGGAGCGCACCCTCATCCGCGCCCCCCGGGCCGGCCAGGTGCTCAAGATCCGCACGCGGCCTGGGGAAGTTATCGCTGCCGACACAGGGATCCTCGAGCTGGGCAACACCGACCAGATGATGGTGGTGGCGGAGGTCTACGAAACCGACATCCTGCGGGTGCGGCCCGGACAACGGGCCACCATCAGCAACCGCGCGCTGCCAGAAACGCTGCAGGGCCGGGTGGAGCGGGTGGGCCTGCAGATCGGCAAAAAAGACGTGCTCAACACCGACCCCGCCGCCGATGTGGATGCCCGCGTGGTGGAGGTGTACATCCGCCTGGAGCCGGAAAGCAGCGCCCGCGTGGCCGGCCTGACCAACCTGCAGGTGGATGTGGCCATCGAGGTCGAGGGGTAGGAGGGGGGAATGTCCGGCCTGTTCAGCGTAGCGTTTATCGGGCGGCGCATCCCCTTGGCCTGGCTGCAGTTGACGCGGGAGAAGATCCGCCTGCTGGTGGCCCTGGCGGGCATTGCCTTTGCCTGCATTCTCATGTTCATGCAGTTGGGCTTCCAGGACAGCCTCTTGGAAAGCGCCATCCGCTTCCACGTCGCCCTCAAAGGAGAGATCTTCCTGGTCAGCCCCCAGTCCAACGCCCTCATTGCCATGAACACCTTTTCCCAGCGGCGGCTCTACCAGGCGTTGGGCTTTGAGGGGGTACGGGCCATCTCGCCCGTCTATGTGGGCTTTGCCCTCTGGAAAAACCCCCAGACCCGCCGCACCCGCAGCATCTTTGTGGTGGGGGTGGATCCCTCTGCCGACCTGCTGGAGTTGCCGGAGCTGACCCCCGACAAGTTGGAGGAGATCAAGAAAGCAGACGTGGTGCTCTTCGACCGCCGCTCCCGCAGCGAGTTTGGCCCCATCCCGGAGTGGTTTGAGGCCGGTCGAGAAGTTTTTACTGAAGTAGGCAACCGCCGCGTCCAGGTGGGGGGCCTGTTCAAGATGGGGGCCACCTTTGGCGCCGATGGCACCATCCTCACCAGCGACCTCAACTTCCTGCGCATCTTTCCCCAGCGGGAGCGCGGCCTGGTGGATATCGGCGTAGTGCAGCTGCAGCCGGGAGTGGATCCCCAGCCGTTGGTGCAGCAGATGCGGGCCTTGCTGCCGGAAGATGTGCGGGTGCTGTCGCGGGCAGAGTTTATCGATATGGAGCAAAGCTACTGGGAGGAGGGCACGGCCATCGGCTTTATTTTCGGCCTGGGGGTGGCCATGGGCTTCATCGTCGGCATTGTGATTGTCTATCAGATCCTCTACACCGATGTATCCGATCACCTGGCGGAATATGCCACCCTCAAGGCCATGGGCTACACGGATACTTACCTGTTGGGGGTGGTGTTTCAAGAAGCTATTTTGCTGGCCGGCTTGGGGTATATTCCAGCTTTTGCCCTGGCAGTTTTGCTCTACGATTTGACGGCCAATGCTACGTTGCTGCCGATCGCCATGACCTTCAACCGGGCGGTGTTGGTGCTGCTGCTGGCAGTGAGCATGTGCTTTATCTCGGGGGCCATTGCCGTGCGGCGGCTGCGGGCAGCCGATCCCGCCGACATTTTCTAAGTTTTGGCAAGAATGGAGGAGGCAGATGGATTGTTGAATAGCTTGATCAACTGCCCAAAGACTTCTGGGATCCCTTCAATAGGCTTCTGGATGGTTCAATCGCGGCGGTTCCGATGATGGCCCAAGCGGTTACTGAATTGAATTGTCAACCCAAGTTGTTTGAGATTTTGAGCTCCCTATGCTGCCTTCCCTTCTCGATCAAGCTGCCCTCGCTTCCACCCAACATGCCGTTGAGCCGGTGGTCAAAGCCGAAGGGGTGAACCACTACTTTGGCGAGGGATCCCTGCGCAAGCAAGTGCTTTTTGACATCAACTTCGTTTTGCAGCCGGGGGAGATCGTGTTGTTGACCGGCCCCTCTGGCTCCGGCAAGACCACGCTGCTCACGCTCCTGGGAGCTTTGCGCTCGGTGCAAGAGGGCAGCCTGCGGGTGTTGGGGCAGGAGCTGCGGGGCGCTAAGCCCAACACCCTCATCCAGATCCGCCGCCAGGTGGGGTACATCTTCCAGGCCCACAACCTGCTGCGCTCCCTGACGGCGGCCCAAAATGTGCGCATGGCCCTGGAGCTGCACAACGGCCTTTCTCCTCAACAGGTGCAGCAGCAGGCAGAAGCGATGCTGGCGGCGGTGGGTTTGGGGGATCGCGTCCACTACTACCCGGAGCAGCTTTCGGGAGGGCAGAAGCAGCGGGTAGCCATCGCGCGGGCCCTGGTCAGCCACCCCAAGTTGGTGCTGGCCGACGAGCCGACCGCAGCCCTGGACAGCAAGTCGGGCCGCGAGGTGGTGACCCTGATGGAGAAGTTGGCGCGAGAGCAGGGCTGCACCATCCTCATGGTGACCCACGACAACCGCATCCTCGACATTGCCGACCGGGTGTTGCACATGGAGGATGGCCGCCTGGAGAGCCAGGTTGTTGCCTAGTTTGCCGGGGCGTGGCGGCGGTACCACTCGATGGTGCGCTGCAGCCCCTCCCGCAGGCTCACCTTGGCCACAAAACCTATCCTCTCGCGGGCTTTGGAGACGTCCAAGCAGCGGCGCGGCTGGCCGTTGGGCCTGTCGGTTTGCCAGCGGATCTCGCCCCGAAACTCCATCAGCTCGCAGATGAGGGCGATGAGATCCCGAATGGAGATCTCCTCGCCGGTGCCCAAATTGAGTGGCTCAGGGCTGTTGTAGAGCTGGGTGGCCAGGAGAATTCCCCGAGCCGCATCTTCGGCGTAGAAAAACTCGCGGGTGGGGCTGCCATCTCCCCACACCTCGACGTAGTTCTGGCCCCGCTGCTGGGCTTCATGCACCTTGCGGATCAAGGCCGGGATCACGTGGGAGCTTTCCGGATCGAAGTTGTCCAGGGGGCCGTAGAGGTTTACCGGCAGGAGGTAGATGCCGTTGAAGCCGTACTGCTGCCGGTAGGCCTGCAGTTGCACCAGCAGGGCTTTCTTGGCGATGCCGTAGGGGGCGTTGGTCTCCTCCGGGTAGCCGTTCCAGAGATCTTCTTCCTTGAAGGGGACGGGGGTGAACTTGGGATAGGCGCAGATGGTGCCCACGCAGACAAACTTCTCCACCCCCGCCAGGTAGGCGGCGTGGATGAGCTGGGATCCCATGATCAGGTTGTCGTAGAAGAGCTCCGCCGGCTTGGCCTGGTTGAGGCCGATGCCGCCCACATGGGCCGCCAAATGGATGACGACATCTTGTCCCTGCACCACCTCTTGGCAGACCTCCCAGCGGCGCAGGTCGTGGGTGCGGGAGCGTGGGATCCGCACCTGCTCCGGCTTGACCCCCAGGAGTTGCAACTGCTGCAGGACGTGTTTGCCCAAAAAGCCGCTCCCTCCGGTAAGCAAGATGCGCTTTTGGCTGAGATCGATGGCACTGGACAAGCTGTTGGGCGTCATGGCTGGCGCGGAAAATCCCCGGCTTTCATTATGGGGTAAGGCGGCAGCTCCTAACTGCCCAAGCCTGAAGACAGCTCTGCCTGTAGCCGCTCCTGGGCCACCTGCAGGGCTTGGGCCAGTTTCTCTGGCTGTTTGCCGCCGGCCTGGGCCAGGTTGGGCCGCCCACCGCCACCGCCGCCTGTCAGCTTGGCGATCTCGCCGATAAAGGAGCCCGCTTTGAGACCAAGTTTCTGCACCGCCGGGCTAAAAGCCGCAACCAGGCTGACCTTGCCAGCTTCCGGCACCGATCCCAGCACCACTGCCCCTTCTCCCAGTTTGTGGAGCAGATGTTCGGCAGCAGTTTTCAGCGCCTCGGGGGGAGTGGATCCCAGTTCCGCCGCCAAGATCTGCAGATTGCCAACAGCTACAGCCTGGGGCAGGAGCCGCTCTGCCTGCAGCAAGGCCAATTGGCTGCGCGCCTCCTCGAGCGCCCTCTGGGCGGCCTTCAGCTCCGCCTGCAAAGCCGCCACCCGCTCCGGGATCTCCTGGGGCTTGGCCTTGAATTGGGCGCTCAGCTCCCGCACGACGCTATCCCGCTCGTTTAGGTATTCCAGCACCGCCGGCCCAGCTACCGCCTCGATGCGGCGGATCCCGGCCGCTACGCCACTCTCGGAGATGATCTTGAACAGGCCGATCTCGGCAGTGTTGCTGACGTGGGTGCCGCCACAGAGCTCCATTGACACCCCCGGAAAGTCAACCACCCGTACCTCGGCGCCGTATTTTTCCCCGAACATGGCGATTGCCCCCCTGACCTTGGCCTCTGCCAGGGGCATGATGGAGACTTGCGCAGGATGGGCCTCGGCAATCCAGGTGTTGACCAGATCCTCAACCTGCTGCAGCTCTTCGGGGGTGAGGGGACGCGAGAGGGTAAAGTCGAAACGCAGCCGGTCAAAAGCCACTAGAGATCCCGCCTGGCTAATAGAGGGATCGACAACCTTTTTCAGGGCTGCCTGCAGCAGGTGGGTGGCTGTGTGGTGGGCCTGGGCGCGCCGCCGGCAGGCCAGGTCAATCTGGGCCTGCACCGGATCCCCCACCCGCAGGATCCCCCGTTCTACCCGGCCAAAGTGGACAAACAGATCCCCCCGCTTCTGCACATCCTCCACCCGCACCAACACTCCGTCGCCGGCCAGGTAGCCGCGATCCCCGATTTGGCCCCCGGACTCCGCATAAAAAGGCGTGCGATCCAAAACCACCTGCACCACTTGCCCGGCCTCTACCTGGGGCACCGACTTCCCTTCCACCAGCAGGGCCTCCACCACGCCGCGGGCAGAAGACTGGCTGTAGCCCAAAAACTCCGTCTCGATTAAAAACTCGGCCAGCTCGTCCAGGGATCCCTGGGCCGTGACGTCGAGGGTTTGGTGGGCGGCGCGGGCCCGCTGCCGCTGTTTTTCCATCTCTTGCTCGAAGCCCTGCACATCCACGCTAAAGCCGCGCTCCTGGGCAATTTCCTGGGTCAGCTCCAACGGGAAGCCGTAGGTGTCGAAGAGCTTGAAGGCGTCGGCACCCGAGATCTGCTTGGGCGCGCCACTGGCCGTGACGTTGGCAAACAGATCAAACAGCAGCCGTTCCCCCCGCTCCAGGGTCTTGAGAAACTGCTCCTCTTCCCGCTGCAGCTCGGCCTTGATTACCGCCTCCCGCTCCCGCACCTCCGGATAGGCGGCCTCCGCCAACTGGATGGCCGTCTCCACCACCGGCAGGGTAAAGGGCTCGCCGATCCCCAAGAGGCGCCCGTGGCGCACCATCCGCCGGATCAGCCGCCGCAGCACATAGCCCCGGTCCACGTTGGAGGGGATCACCCCATCGGCAATGAGATGCATCACCGCCCGCGCGTGATCCCCAATTACCTTGAGGGAGACTTTCTGCTCGGGGCTGGCCTGGAAGTAGTCCACCCGGGCAATCTCGGCCGCCTTCTGCACAATAGGGAAGATCAAATCGGTCTCATAGTTGTTGGGGACTCCCTGCAGCACCTGAGCCAGCCGCTCCAGTCCCAGGCCGGTGTCGATGTTTTGCCTGGCCAAGGGAGTGAGGCGGCCCTCGCTGTCCCGGTTCAGCTCCATGAACACCAGGTTGTAGATCTCCAAAAAGCGAGAGTCGTCCCCTAGGTCGATCTGCTCATCCCCCAGCTCCGGCTTGAAGTCGTAGTAGATCTCCGAGCAAGGGCCACAGGGGCCGGTGGGGCCGGCAGCCCAGAAGTTGTCCTCCTCCCCCATGCGCCGGATGCGGTGGGGTGGGATCCCGATTGCATCGCGCCAGAGGGCAAAGGCCTCCTCATCTTCTCGAAAGACGCTCACCACCAGGCGCTCCGGCGGCAGGCCAAACACCTCTGTCACCAGCTCCCAGGCCCAGGTGATGGCTTCTTTTTTGAAGTAGTCGCCAAAGCTGAAGTTGCCCAGCATCTCAAAAAACGTGTGGTGGCGGGCCGTCCGTCCCACGTTCTCGATGTCGTTGGTGCGCACGCATTTCTGGGCAGTCGTGACCCGTGGGTACTGTGGATCCTGATGGCCGAGGAAAATCGGCTTGAAGGGCAGCATGCCGGCGATGGTCAGCAGCACCGTCGGATCCTCCGGCACCAAGGAGGCGCTGGGCAATACCTGATGGCCCCGCTGGGCGTAGAAATCCAGAAAAGCCTGCCGGATGGCGGCACCGGAGAAGGATGGAGACATGGCCAAGGCAAAGGGTAACTGTATTGATCAATTCTAGGTTTTTTGGCTCTGGGGCAGTTGAACTCCCGCTCTCGGATGGGGCCAGTGTCGCTCCCCAAAGCGACACAATCTAAGCGATTTCTCTGATTGAGCCCAAGTGGGCAAACGCTAGGATCAGCCTGTTCGAGGCGGATGCGCAAGATTTTTCTCTCCTTGGTCTAGGCTAGATGTATCTCTGGCAACTTGCTTGCCCGCCCATCGGCCCCGTCTCGGTTACCTAGACGTCAGCCGGTAGCGCCTGAATGATATGCCCAACTGCTACTGCCTCAATCCGGACTGTCTGCGGCCGGAAAATCCCCCGGCTGCCTCCACCTGTGCCTTCTGCGGGCAGCCGCTGCTGCTGCGCAATCGCTATCGCGCCTTCAAGCGTCTGGGGCAGGGGGGATTTGGCGCCACCTTCTTGGCCCGCGATGAGGACATGCCCTCCAAGCCCTGGCGGGTGATCAAGCAGTTGCGCCCGGCTGAAAATTCGCCCCAACTGGCCAGGCTGGCGGAGGAACTGTTTAACCGCGAGGCCGAGGTGTTGGAGCGCCTGGGGGAGCACTCGCAAATCCCCAAGCTCTACGCCCACTTCCAAGAAGGCGGCAAATTCTACTTGGTGCAGGAGTTTATTGAGGGGATCACGCTTGCCCAGGAGATGCGGCGCAACGGGCCTTTTTCCGAAGAACAGGCTCGGCAGGTGATGCAGGAGGTGCTGCTCATCCTCAGCTATGTCCACAGCCACAACACCGTCCACCGCGACATCAAGCCGGCCAACCTGATTCGCCGCAAAGAAGATGGCCGCCTGGTGCTAATCGACTTTGGGGCGGTGAAGCAGCTTGGGCCAGGCCACACGTTGTCGGAGGAGGGAACGGCCATTCGCTCCCTGGGCTTTTCTCCGCCGGAGCAGATGGCCGGCCAGGCGGTAGGCCCCGCCAGCGATCTCTACGCGCTGGCCGCCACCTGCCTCAACTTGATGACCCTGGAGTCGCCGGCCAAGTTTTACGACCACAACACGGGCCAATGGGATTGGTCGGATCGCCTGCAGCTCAGCCCCGAGTTCGACGCCATTTTGCGCCGCATGCTGCACCCGGTTATCAGCCAGCGCTTTGCCACGGCTACCGAGGCGTTGCGGGCTCTGCAAGGGATCCCGGTGCAGGAGGGCCCGCCTTCCTCGCCGGTCATCTTGCCCCCTTCTCCCTTGACTGCCGGCTCCAGCCCGTTGCTGATCTCCGACCATTGGACCAGACGCCGTTCAACCTCTCCCCCCCCTGCCCGAACAGATGGGTTCTCGCCTACGCCGCTCCCTCGGCCCGGCGCGGGAGACATGCTGCCCCTGGGATCGGTTCCCACCGGCTGGGGGAGCACCACCGGTTTTACCCAACTGGGCCAAGCCAGCCGCATCACCGGCGGCGGGCAGATCAAGCCAGCCACCCCGCCGCGCATCCCGTCTTTGGCGGGGGCGGATCTGCGGGGCAAGTCTTTTGCCAACCAGAACTTAGCCGGTTACGACTTGCGCTGCGCCGACCTGCGGGGGGCCGATTTTTCGGGGGCCAACCTGCAGGGAGCCGATCTGCGCGGGATCCGCTTCAACACACCGCAACCCCGCTGGCTGCGCTTTTTGAGCCGGCTCCTCGGCTCGGCCAAAACCTTGGGCGAGATCCTAGCAGGCCTGGGAGGGCTCTTGGGATCGGCGGGCCTGGGGTTTTTGCTTGTCCATCTCACCACGCGCAACGTGGCTTACGCCTTGGGAGCAGCCGGGATTGCGGCGGCGGTGGCCAGCTCCGTGCTCTGGTCTGTAGGCAGCAGGGCCTCGCTGCTGCATCAGTCTGAGGAAAAGGGCAAGCGCTTCACCAACTTCTCCAAAGCCGATCTGCGGGGAGCCCAAATGGATGAGAAGTTGCGTAAGTTTGCCCGCCGCCAGGGTGCCATCTTGAGCTAGAGCAGATCCGTTCCCGCCTTAGGCTATGGGAGGAAGGCCTCTGCGGAGGGCCTGGCTCACCTGCTCCGCCAGAGGTCGGCAGGCCACGGCTTTCCCTTGCCGCCGATCCCCTGCCTGGTCGTAAAAGACGATGCCTTCGGCGCGGGAAAGGCCCAGGGCCAAAAACAGCAGCTCCAAAACCCCAAAGGAGGTGGCCTCTAAGTCCGGCGCTTGCTGCCGAAGTTCCGCCAGCGTGGCTTGGGCATCTTCCAGGTGGCCAAAGGCCGGGATCCACAGATGGCCGGGGGGCTCGGGTTCTGGGGGGGAGTCCGCCCCGGCGGAGCTTTCCACCACCCGCACCGTCAGCCAGCCACCATCGGGGTAGCGCAAGGTGGTGTACTGCAGGTGATCCAGGTGTTGGGCCACCTGGGTGAGCACCTCCGCCACCTGCTGCATCGCCGCTGTCGGGATCCCGTTCTGCGGGGCCTCCTCTACCAGCGTTGCTGCCTGGGCCGCCAGACTAGATACCATGATTGACAACCATCCTCATCTAAGTTCAGAATAGGTATTCGCAGCTCCTGGGGCTGTAGTTCAATTGGTTAGAGCACCGCCCTGTCACGGCGGAAGTTGCGGGTTCGAGCCCCGTCAGCCCCGTACCTGTTAGGAACACTGTAGCCTACATCGGCAAGCGGGTCAGCCCTGCTATTATAGGTACCTTGCTCCGTTAGGGTAGGGAGATGTGTGCCTTGCGGTATCTGCGCCCGGATTTGCTTCACCTCAAGCCCTATGATGCCGTGCCGCCCCAAGCTGCCGACAAGTTGGATGCAAACGAGTTTCCCTGGGATTGGCCGGTGGGCTTCAAGCAGAAACTCTCCCTCCTCTGGGAAAAAGGGATCCCGAGCAACCGCTACCCCGATGCTCATCACCAGGGCCTCAAGCAGGCCATCGCCGCCTATGCCGGGGCAGATCCGGCCCAGATTAGCCTGGGCAACGGTTCCGACGAGCTAATCCGCTCCCTGCTCATCGCCACCTGTGTGGGCGAGCGGGGCAGCGTTTTGGTTGCAGAGCCCACCTTTTCCATGTACGCCATCCTAGCCCAGAGCCTGGGGATCCCGGTGGTGCGGGTGCCCCGCCATCCCGAGACGTTTGCTCTGGATCTGGGGCGGTGTCAACAGGCCGTAGCGGAGCAGCGGGTGCGGGTGGTGTGCTTGGTAGATCCCAATTCGCCCACCGGCAATGGCCTGAGCACCGCTGAGTGGGAGTGGGTTGAAGGGTTGCCCGCCGAGATTTTGGTGATCCTCGATGAGGCCTATTTTGAGTTCAGCCAGCACACGGCCCTGCCCAAGCTAGCGGAGCACCCCAACTGGGTTATCTTGCGCACCTTCTCCAAAGCCTTTCGCCTGGCAGCTCACCGGGTGGGCTATGCCATCGGCCATCCGCAGCTTATCCAGGTGCTGGACTCCATCCGCCTGCCCTACAATCTCTCGGCCATCTCCCAGTGGGCCGTTCAGATCGCCCTGGAACATGCCGAGGAGTTTTTGGCCGACCTACCCCTCATCCGTCAGGAACGAGATGCCCTCTACCAAGCCCTGCAGGAACTGCCGGGGGTGCGGGTGTGGCCCAGCCAGGCCAATTTTCTCTACTTCCGGGTGGCAGGATGGGATCCCCAGGATCTGCAGCGGGCCTGGCAAGAGCTGGGAACTTGTGTGCGCTGTACCGGCGGCGGGCTGCGCCTAACGGTGGGCACCCCTGAAGAAAACCAACGCGCCCTGGAGCGGCTGCGGCAGATCTTGCGGTAGTTGGCTCTACTTCCAACTCCTTCTCAACCTGGGCCGAGCAATCGCTGAATCAGGCTATGAACTTGCTGGAGCTGCCTCTCGTTGAGCCGCTTCAGTTCCTCGCGGATTGCCACTTGCAGTCTCTGAGCTTCAGTTTGCTCCCGCTGCAGCAGCCAACTTTGAACAGGGCTGGGGTGCTCCACGAAGTCATGTGGCCAGGGATCCCATTCCTCCAGCTCGGGCTCTGCCTGGGGCAGTTGCTCACGCCAGCGCTCTTGAGCGCGGCTAAACTCCTCCGCCAAAAGATCGGTCGGTCGTCCCTCCGCCTGCAGAGAATCTCTGTACTTCTTGTGAACCAAAAGCCAGCGCTGCCGAATCTGAGAGCGTTGCCATCTTGGGATTCTACCGATTCTGTTTTCAGCAAAGCGCTCATAAAACCTGAGCGCATCTCGGTAGCAGCCCAGTCGCTCGTAGGCTAGGCCCACCTCCAGCGGCTGCAGCCACCAAGCGTGCTCCCCGCGCACACTGCTTACCACTTCCTGCAGAAAATCCCGCAGTCCAGGGAGCTTCCACCTCAGCTCATCCCAGTTGGTTTCCATGTCTCGAGCCATGCTGGCCACCAACTCGTAGTCATGTCCGCGCTGCCACGCCTGTGGGTGGGCCTGAACCAGTTCCCAAAGCCTGCACCACTCGCGGCGCCGGATCAGGATTCGCAGCAGCAGCGGCCACTCTTTCAAGCGCTCCAGGCTGAGAATGACGTCGTTGATGTACTCCTCCCACTCGCCCGCGAGGGGACGTCCCGCCTCCTGCCATTTGCTCACCACTGCTGCGTCCTGCCGGTCTTTGGATAGCCACCTCACCTGGCCAGGCGGCTTCTCCAATTGGATCTTGGCTCGGTAGTAGCGGGAATGCTCCGTTTGGCCACCTTGATCCCAAATGGCAACTGCCTCCTCAAGTTTTTGTTGCTGGAAATAACAGATGCCGAGAATCTTGTGATATTGCCCTGCGAACGGCTGCCGCTGGCCAAGAAAGGCCAAACGCTCCCTCAAAGCCTCAAGAGTCTCTTGCCAAAAAAGTTCACGATCCTCCGGCTTAGGACAAAAAGTCCCTAGGTTATCGAAAACTTCCTCCAGCTCCGCCAAAAACTTCTCCACACAAACCTTCCAAGTCAGATCCGAATGCTTCGGGCTGACCTCAACGCTCAACCAATCTCGCACTCGAACTATCTGTCGAAAGCGCTCCATGGACTTGGCAGAGCTGCTTTGGGTTACCACCATCAAATCCACCAGAGGACCGTAGTTAGGGATCTCGGAGCACCTGGCAAAGTGAGTAGAACGATGCTGCTGCAACTCTGACCAAGCTTTTGCCTTCCAAAAGCACTCCCAGGCTTCTCGGATGAGATTTCTATTGGGTAGGGCGGATCTTTCCAAGCTTAAAAACTGACGGCCTGCAGAAACGTAATCCCTCTGCAGCTTGAGGATCCAAGCTTGGCATTCCTGTTCTAATTTCTGGTTGCCTGCCTGCCGAGCAAAGGCGCGCGCATCTTCCAAGAGCTCAGGATTTCCCTCCTCTACCCCTTGCCTAAGAAACCCAAGAGCCAAGTCCAGCACATCCTGTAAGTTTTTATCCGTCCAGTATTGGATGCCAGTGCCTTGAGCGAAGCCGGCCAGTACAGGCGGATGCGTTTGCCATTGGGATCGATCGGGCTGCAAATGAGAGTGATTGAGCCAAAAGTCAATCTCCAAGGCAGGATCCCAGAATTCCCGCCAGCCGGCTGCAGTATCCACAACAGCTAAGGCTTCGATGGGGCGGGTAATACCAACGTATAGCTGGTTGAGAAAATAATGTAGTTGCAGGGATACCTTCTCTGCAGCTTCTTGAGCGTAGTGGTTAAGCCTTCGGCTAAAGTTTTGTCGATAGCAGTCGCCAAACTTGTAGAGAATGATCTTTTTGAACTCCATGCCCTTGACAGCGGTAACAGTCTGCAGCAGCGCCGGCTTGAGATTTTGCTCCAGCTCTTCGGCAAAAACCCTCTGGAGGTCGGGATCTTGGCGCACGTAGTCCAGCTCCTCTCCTATAGAACAAGGCAGGATGCAAACTGTACCCGTGCTGTTCCTGAGCATACTCCTCAGCTCATGTTGAGTTAAGTTCTTGTCTTGGCCATCCAGTACAAACTTTTGAGCTGGCCTCCCCGGTTCCTGAAAACGCCAAGGCTGCTGTGGGCAAATCCCCCGATCATTGCTAAGAACTCGCCGCCACAAGTTGATAAGGTTGCTAAAACGAGTAATCTGAGGGCTACAGCGGTAATTATTTTTTAACTCCCGGGGACTTGGAATCTCGAGAGAATGGCCGGGCAACAAGTAAGCACGGATATGCTCGTAGAGATACCTCCTCAGGGCACCCCAACGAAATCCTGTAGGATTGATAGTTTGCAGAGGATCCCCAGCAAAAGCATAAGGTAAACGCTCGATAGCCCAATCCAACTTATATTTTCCCCAGGGGGACAAGCAGAAAACAATATTCAGTTCAAGCTGGGTAAAGTCTTGAACCTCATCACAGAAAATGACTGGGTGAATTGATCTAAGAAAACCATTCTGTAACACATCCCTAGCCAAATCTTGATCGTCCCAGTAGCTTCCGTAGGTAGTTCGTTCTTGATAACCCGGCCAAACTTGCTCGTATATTCGATCAAAGACTTCTACATTTACAGTGCGGTCGGCTTGAGGCAATTCCCGATAGCAATCTGGATCCAAGTAGTCGCTTACTCCATAGCCCTTGATCAGAGTACGAATCGTATGCCAAGCTAATTCTACATCACTGCGGCCGCGGTACCAGCTCCGGAATCGATAAAAATTGACATATCGCTCAGGTTGATAGCGTTCTTGTCTCTCTGGTGGAAGGCAGCTTAACAGGTAGTCCTGGAAGGTGCTAAAGAAAGCTTGACATCGCTCAATTTCCCCTTCTGAGAAGTCACTGCCTCTCTCTCGGTAACGATGGTTGACCCGCAAAATTGTACTTACCTTGCTGCGGGCTTGCTGTACTAGACTCGGGCTATAGGTTAAAAAGAGAGGACGGTACTGAAAGCTTCCTTTGCTTGAATCCTTCAGGTACAGTCTTTTAATTTAAAATAGGGTACAGGTATTCAAGAGGAAGGAGAGAAA
>NZ_JAOALE010000022.1:10103-49583 GCF_047462575.1 Synechococcus sp. 'PEA 65AY6A-5F PE A' | reverse complement strand
CTGGCGCTTTACTACCTTACCCCCACCTCAACCCATATGTCAATACCACCCACCATAACCCCTCCAGACGCAGCAAGGGATCCGGATTCGCCGTTAGACTGGTGAGGGGATCTTAAGGTTTCGGACGGCTTTATGGGGATTGTGATTGGGACTGCAGCTCCTGACTTCAACCTGCCTGCAGTGGGGAAAGGGATCCCGAAGGGGGCGACGATTTCGCTGGGGGCCTACCGAGGCAAGAGCAAGGTGTTGCTGGCTTTTTACCCGGCGGACTTCTCGCCGGTGTGCACAAGCGAGATGCGCTGCTTTCGGGAGGATTGGGGAGCTTTTCGGGCGGCAGGGTGTGAGATCCTGGGCATCAGTAGCGATCCCCTCTCTCGACACGAAGCTTTTGCCGAGCAGCTTAAGCTGGAGTTTCCCCTCCTAAGCGATGTGGATAGGAAGGTGAGCCAGCTCTATGGGGTAGACAGTTTTTTGGGGACGCGGCGGGCCTATTTTGTGGTGGACAGCCAAGGGATCCTGCGCTATCAGCATGTGGAGTGGCTGCCCATCTTCAAGCGGGACAACCGCGAACTGCTGGAGGCGGTGAGGGCAGTGGGCTAGGGGCGGGATCCTTCTGGAGTGGGCAGGCGAATCTGCTGGGCTTGTCCGCTGTCTGCCAAAATAAGCGGGCTCTGGCCGAGGGGCTCGAGGATCCAGTTGCGTTGGGGCGGGATCCAACTGCCCTGGCGCGGCTGGATCTCCAGGATGAGCTGGTGGGCTTCTTGGCGCAGGCAGAAAGTGGTGGTGGCCCAATGGCCGCTTTGGTAGGCGAGGGTTTGGCCGTCGTCTTCGTAGAGGGTGAAACTGCCGTCGCCGGGATAGAGGCGGAGGTGGAGCTGGTCGCGGCGCAGGTGGGCGGTGGATTGGCAGGGAGGAGCCAGGGGAAGGATGGAGCCGCCGCGCACAAACAGGGGAAGCTGCTCCAGAGAGGCGGGGACGAGGATGGAGCCGGGGCCGCGCTGGGCTTGGCCTGTCCACCAGTCAAACCAAGTGCCTGCGGGGAGATAGACGGCGCGGCAGCGGACGCCGGGGCGGACGACGGGGGCAGCCAGAAGAGCGGATCCCAGCAGGGCTTGATCCGAGATCTCGTAGGTCTGGGGATCGTCGGGAAATTCGTAGAACAGGGGGCGCAGGATGGGGGAGCCGGTTTGGCTGGACTCCCAGAAGAGGCTGTAGAGGTAGGGCAGAAGCCGGTAGCGAAGCTGGATGGCCTGCCGAGCAATGGCTTCCACCTCAGGGCCAAAGCTCCAGGGCTCGTGGGGACGGGTGCCCAGGGCGCTGTGGCCGCGCATGAGGGGGTAGAGGATCCCCATTTGCATCCAGCGGGCAAACAGTTCAGGAGTGGCATTGCCCCCGAAGCCGCCGATGTCGGCCCCGACAAAGCTAACTCCCGACAGGCCCAGGTTGAGGAGCATGGGCAGGGACATCTCCAGGTGTTCCCAGGAGGATTGGTTGTCGCCTGTCCAGACGGCAGCCCAGCGCTGGATCCCGGCAAAGCCGGAGCGGGTGAGGACAAAGGGGCGCCGGGCGGGGTTGAGCTGTTCTAGACCCTCGCGGGAGGCGCGGGCCATGAGCAGGCCGTAGAGGTTGTGTACCTCGGCGTGGGTGGTGCGCTCCTCAGGAGGGCCTTGGGGGGCGTCGGGGGGGATATCCACGATCTGGCCGCCGTCGCCGAAGGGGCGGTCGTTGAGGGTCGGCTCGTTCATGTCGTTCCAGATGCCATCCACACCGGCTTGGGTGAGAACCCGTTGCCAGGATCCCCACCACCGCCGCACTTCGGGGCACGAGAAGTCGGGAAAGAGGACTTTGCCCGGCCAAACATAGCCGTGGAAGAGGTGGCCATCGGCGCGGCGAATGAAGAAGTCCTGGGCCAGGCCCTCGTCAAAGACGGCGTAGTCAGCTTCGGGATCGAACTTGACGCCAGGATCGACAATGGCTACCCCTCGGAAGCCGGCTTCGTGAAGCTGGGCCATGAGCTGGGCTGGTTCAGGGAAACGGCGGGGATCCCAGGTAAAGACCCGGTAGCCGCGCATGTAGTCAATATCCAGGTAGATGGCGTCGCAGGGGATCTGGCGCTGGCGAAATTGCTTGGCGACAGCCAGAACCTGGGCGGCGCTGGCGTAGCTCCAGCGACACTGCTGGTAGCCGAGGGCCCAGAGAGGAGGCAGGGGGGTTCGCCCGGTGAGCTGGGTGTAGGTCTGGAGCACCAGGGCGGGGGTGGGGCCGTAGATGAGGTAGTAGTCCAGCTCGGGGGCGCGCACTTCGATGGCCCACTGTTTAGGATCCGCCTGGCCCAGGTCGAACTGGCTCCAGTGGGTGCAGTGCAGAAAAAGGCCGTAGGAGAGGCCAGGACGTAGAACCAGGGCGAAGGGAATGGCCAGATAGAGGTTGTCGCTCTGGGCGTCGTAGCCCCAGCAGTCGCGGGTCCAGTGGCTGTAGCGCCGGCCCCGCTTGTTGAGCAGGCCAGCCCGTTCTCCCAGGCCGTAGATGCGCTCGGCGGGGTGGAGGGATTTGACCAGGCGGATGTCATCGGATCCCCAACTGAGGCCGGCGGGGAGATCGGCACAAAAGACCTGGCCTTGGGGATCGCGAAAGCTAAAGCGGAGGGGATCCCGGTCGATCTGCAGTTGCACCTGAGAGGTGGCTAGGTGAACTTGGGTGGGGCTTTCCTGCAGCTCAAAGAAAGCCGGCGGCCACTCTTCATCCGCCAGAGCCACATCCCAAGAGCGGCGGGGCAAGAACTCGCCGCTGGGGCTAAAGCGCAGCCGCAGCAGACGAGGGGTGAGCACCTGCACAGACCAGCAGCCCTGCCTGCAGAGCAATTGGATCCCTCTGGGATGGATCTGGAGTTCCTGCAGGGATCCGCAGGTTTGCCGCTGGGGTGGGCGGGCGGGGAATTGGCCGAAGATCTCGCCGGGTTCCAGCATGGGTTGGGGACAGATCGCCGCCCTCAAGGCTAACCCAAGGCCGCAAGGGAACAGGGAGCTCCCCACTCTTGTGCGCAGCCAACTTTGCTCCCATCGGTACATCTTTTTGTGAAGAGCAGCAGCAATGATCGGCTAGCTCAGACTTCAAAATCCATCGCGAAAACGAGGCGGCAATGGCCATGCGGATCCCGGCGATACCACTCCTCTCCTTGTTGCTTTTGGGAGGGGTATTTGTCCCTGCTGCCGTGGGGGCCTACCCGGTTAGCCCGGAAACGGTCATGTCCCTGCAACAGGGGGATCACGCCCAAGCTCTGCCCAGAGCCAAAAGCCAGCAGCGCTTTCGGGTGGTGACGTTGGCAAGCGGGCTGGAGCATCCCTGGGGAATGGCCTTTCTGCCGGATGGCACCATCCTGGTTACCGAACGTCCGGGCCGGCTGCGCCGAGTTACCGAGCAGGGGTTGGATCCCCAGCCCATTGCCGGGGTGCCGGAGGTGTTTGCCCGCGGCCAGGGAGGGCTGCTGGATATCGCCTTGCACCCCAACTACGCGGAGAACGGCTGGATTTACCTGTCCTATGCGGCTCCTGGGCCGGGCGGCGGGGGGACGCGGGTGGCGCGGGCCCGCCTGGGGGAGAAGGGACTCCAGGATCTGGAAGTGATCTTTGACATGGAGCGCAAGACGCCTGCCCAACAGCACTTCGGCTCCCGCCTGGCCTTTGACGAAGAAGGGTTTCTCTACATCAGCACCGGCGACCGCGGCGAGCGGGATCGGGCTCAGGATCTGGGGGATGCTGCTGGCAAGGTGTTGCGCGTTACGGATACAGGCGGGATCCCGGCGGACAATCCTTTCGTGAATCAAGCGGGGGCTTTGCCGCAAATTTTTACCTACGGCCACCGCAACATTCAGGGAATGGCCCGCCACCCCGATACAGGAGCCATTTGGACGCACGAACATGGGCCGCAAGGTGGGGACGAGATCAACATCTTGGCCCCCGGCATCAACTACGGCTGGCCCCTGATTACCCATGGTCGGGAGTACAGCGGCGAACCGGTTGGTCAAGGACTGGCGGCAGCTCCTGGATTGGCTTCGCCGCTGCTGCACTGGACCCCCTCCATTGCCCCTTCTGGCATGACTTTCTACACAGGAGAGGCTTTCCCCGAATGGCGAGGCAACCTATTCGTGGGAGCGCTGGCCGGGCAACACCTGGCGCGCTTGGTGCTGGATGGGGATCGCGTTGTGGCAGAAGAGCGCCTTCTGGAAGGGGCGGTTGGCCGTATCCGGGATGTGCGCCAGGGGCCGGATGGCTTGCTCTACCTGCTGACGGATGCCCCCAACGGATCCCTGTTGCGCTTGCAGCCAAGCTCTTGATTGGGGTTAAGCTACATGGCCCCAGCCCCGGCAGAGTTTCTAACTCCCACTGCCGCCACTACAAGAACTTGACATCTTGCTCAAGGGGGAGTGGCTCTCCTGTTTGGGAGTCCGTATGGTGACAGGCAAAGCATTCCTCTGGAGTTAGCTTAATAACCTGACCTGGAGCGGGAAGAAAGAACATCCTTAGCTCTTTGGTCGGGATCAAGACGGTTTTGCCATTTGGGGCCTTGCGCTTGTGTTTTTCGTCAGTGAAGGTCCTGACAACGCAAGATATTGGATAGTATTCGCTGGTTTGGAGCTTGGCTTCCAGAAGCGCTCTCCAGTAGGGGCTGTACCCGAAAACCCACTGACCCTTGGAAAACTTGAGATCGAATGCTTGGCTCCAAATTCTGCTGTAAAAGGTGATGATAGACGTCTTGACTTTGTAGGCTCCTGTTATCTCCTCTAAGTGAGATAAAAACTCGCCGGCAGTCAATGATTGAGGAGGGTTGGTGAAGGGACTCATGCAGCATCTCCTAGCTTTTGGTTATAGTCAGGGAAGCCCTGCATCTTCCCAGCCTACCCCGATTGAAGCACCTGCCTAAGGGCAGGGAGGAAGCTGTCTGTCCTCGTTGCCGATAAGCGGTGGCTCCCCAGCAAAGGCGGGGGAGCCTGTAGACAGAAGCAGCACCCAGCAGGAGAAGGGGGAGCTCTGTCTGCTAAAGGTCAAAACCTATGGGCGGTACAAGATTCGAACTTGTGACCCCTTCCGTGTGAAGGAAGTGCGCTACCACTGTGCTAACCGCCCTTACTCTCACTCTAGCAACTGCTAGAGCTGGACTACTATCTTACACGATTCTTACACGATCGCGCCGCCTCTGCACAGCCGGTTGGCTTGAGAAGTTGAGCTGGAGGTTTGAATCCGGCTGGAGATGGCCGGGATCCCGCTTGGGGGCTACAGTGAGGGACAGAGGCTAGGGGCACTATGGCCTACTCACCGACTGAAGAGGCAATTGCTTTGCTTATCGATTTGGCGGAACGGGGCGAGATTAACCCGTGGGATGTGCAGGTTATCGACGTCATCGATCGGTTTTTAGCCCGTATGGCTCCCACTGCCAGCAGCCATGACCTGTCGGAGTCGGGACAGGCTTTTCTCCATGCCGCTATGTTGGTCTATCTCAAGGCGATGGCGCTGTCGAAGCCGGAAGACGAAGAAAGTGAGGAGACCAACCCGGTGCAGGTGGAGGAGGATCCCTGGCTGAGTTGGTCGTCGGCCCAACTGGATCGCGTGTTGCAACCCAGGGCCGTGCCCCGCCCGAGTCGGACTCGGCCCATCACCCTCAAAGAACTAATCGGCCACCTGCAGGAGCTGGAGACCTTGCTGGAACAGCGCCTTGAGCCTGCCTCAAGGCCCCTGGCTCAACGGGTTTCTCGCAAGCAAGCGCTATCAGCAGTCGCTCAGTTGGCCCACCCAGAAAACCTCGTAGAGACCGCCGCCGAGCTGGAATCTCTGCTTGCCCAACTTTGGCAGCAGGGTCTCGCCCAAATCAGCTTTGACGACCTGCAGCAATACTTTTGCCAAGAAAGCGCTCTAAAAGGCAGTGGCGGGGCTTCCCACCCGATTCAGGTGTTCTGGTCGCTATTGCTAATGGCTTCTCGCTCGCAGGTTGAGCTTTACCAGGAGGAGTTCTACGGCCCCTTGACCATTCGTCCCTGCCATAGGGGATCCCTCCTAGAATAGATCCTACCCAGGGATCCCTTTCTGCCGCTTTTCTGCCGCTTTCCATGAAGACTGCGGCTCAGTCGTGGTTGCCCTCCCGCTGGCCTTCCACATCGTTTCGGGCCCGATCCGCCCGTTTGAGGTCTTCTCCGTTCAGGCGCAGGGGCAGCAAAGACTCCGCTTCGCCGTCACGGACGGCAGAGGTTTCCCGATCCAGGTAATACTCTTCAAGGCGCTCGCTGCCGGCATGCTCTTCGCTGAGGGGCTCTGTGGCGCGAGGCGAAGAGGGAGAATGCAGTAACTCAGCAGGAGGACAATCCTCGGAAATGAGCAAATCCGAGGTGCTGAGCACCCCTTTCGGGATGGAGGAAAGGCGCTGGGCAACAGCTCCGATGCTCTCCAAACGAATCATCTCCTCCCAGGAGCAAATCTCCTCTTCGTCTTCCGTTTCGTAGCGAACCAGGATGGTATCCCCTTCGATATCGAGGATCTTGGCTCGTTCCAGCCAGCGTCCCTGATCGCGCAGGTAGATCCACACATCCTTGCCTTCGCGGCTGAGTTGATAGATCCTACGATGAAGCACGGTCCCCTCCTGAGATGAAAGATCCGGGCGAACTGTTGTGGGGGTTACCCAGTTCATCCTTCCATCTTAGCTGCTGGATCCCTCCGCTGTATGCTTTTTGCGCGGCGGGATGGAGCCTTTAATCTGTTTTAATCTGGAAGGGATCCGGAAAGGCCGTCTCTCCATGCCCCAAGCCGTTTCAGAGTACTTAATAGTAACCATAGATACGGAAAACCATGCGCATTGCCATTGTCGGGTTGGGGTTGATCGGCGGATCCCTGGCCCTCAAACTCAGCGAAGAGGGTTATCCCGTCTGGGGGATCAGCCGCAATCGGGCCACCTGTCAGGCGGTGCTGGAACGGGGAGCGCTGCAGGGCTGTGGAACCGATTTGGCTCAGTTGGCTGATTTCGATCCCCAGGTGGTGGTGATCTGCACCCCCCTGGAGCAGGTATTGGTCACGCTGGCGGCCTTGGTGCCCCATCTATCGCCGCAGACGGTGGTGAGCGATGTCGGCTCGGTGAAACAACCGATTGTTGCTCCGGCAACGGAATTGTGGCCGCTGTTTGTTGGAGGGCACCCGATGGCCGGCAAGACGTTGCAGGGCATCCAGGCGGCGGAAGCCAGCTTGTTTCTGGGGCGGCCCTATGTACTCACTCCCCTCCCCCAGACGCAGCCGCAGGCGATCGAGGCGATGAAAGAACTGGTGACAGCGGTCGGTGCAGAAGTTGTCCTGGCCGATCCGAAACGCCACGACCAGGCGGTGGCCTGGATCAGCCATTTGCCGGTCATGATCGGCGCCGGCTTGATCGCTGCTGTCGGCCAAGAGGAGGATCCCGACATTCTGGAGTTGGCTCGCACCCTGGCCAGCAGCGGGTTCCGAGATACCAGCCGTGTCGGTGGCGGGATCCCGCAGTTGGGGCTGGAGATGGCCCGTCACAACCGACAGGCGCTCCTGGCCGCCCTGCGTGGCTATCAAGTCCAGTTGGGGAAAATAGAGCGGCTGATCGAAGGCGAACGGTGGGAGGAGCTGCTACAGATGCTGCAACGAACCCGCCAAGAATGGCAACAGTTCCGGGTCAATCAAATACCGTCCTGAGGGGCTACCTGTAGCTGCCGTAGGGGATCGCTGGCTCGACTTTGCCACTGCTCATTAGTGCCTTGTCTTCCTTCGCAGAGATTTCTAGGGTAGGAAACATATAGAGTAGGTCGACTAGCGATCAAGGCCTGTGAGCACCCTCCTTGCTGAAGATGACACCCTTTACCGCCAACATGTGCACAGCCTGCTGATGCAGCATCTGCCTCAGTTTGGCCCGGTGTACATGGCCTCCAACGGCAGAGAGGCATTGGAGCTCTACCGTCAGCACCGTCCCAACTTCCTGTTGTTGGACATCCGCATGCCCGAGATGAGCGGGATCGAGGTGGCTCGACAAGTTTGGTCGGAGCAACCCAGTACGCGCATCATCTTTTGGTCCCACTTTGCCGATGAGGTTTATGTGCGGGAACTGCACAAGATCGTGCCGCCGCAAACTGTCTACGGCTATCTCCTGAAGAATTGCACCGACGAAAAATTGGTCAGTGCCATCCAGGCCGTGGTGCAGGATGAGCAATGCGTGATCGATCGGGAGGTGCGGGGGGTCGATTCCCGTTCGCAAAACAAAATTACCGGCCTCAGCGATGCTGAGTACGAGGTGTTGATCGATATTGCCCTCGGCCTCACCGATCAAGCTATTGCCGCACGGCGGTTTTTGTCGCGGCGAGGGGTGACCAATCGGCTGCGCAATCTCTACGACAAGCTTGAGGTGAGCAACGACCAAATTGAGAGCGAGGAGTGGGGCACAACTTTTAGCTTGCGGGCCCGCGCCATTCGCCTTGCCTTCAAGCGGGGTCTGATCAACGCCCAACTCCTGGATGAGGAGGAGGTGCACTTGGATCACTGGCTCAGCCGCTACCGCCTAGAGCCTTTGGATTAGTATCCAACCGGGTAAAAAGGAGGGGCTTGCTCGGATGCCTCCAGAGGCTTGGCTTTGCTCTGCCCCTGCCCAGAAGCCGTGCTGGGGAGGGCAATTGGCACCTCGATCATCCGCTCCGGTACCAGAGGCACCATGTCGGAGCGATCGGCGATTTCCCGCAAGGAATTGGCGATGGACTCTTGGGTGAGGAGAAACTGTCGTTCGTTGCGCTGCATCTGCTGCCACACTTGGTAGCGCTGGCTCCATCGGCTTTGGGTATGCACCGTCCAACTGTACACACTCAGCACTGACAACCCCGAGACGATGGCCATGCCCGTGGAGATCTGCTTCCACCAGATCAGGTGCTCTCTCCAGGCGGGATCCCGGCTATGGGGATAGGCTGATTTCGAGGGTTGGGGGCGACGGGTTCTGACTTTGCCGGCGGGGAGGGGCGGGGTAGTCCTTAGATGGGAACGAGGGGCCAAGGTCGCGGTTTTGCGCTGGACAGGGAGAAAACTGCGGCCACGGCTCGCGTTCAAAGGCTGGCTGACCATAGGGGTTTGCACCTCACCCACACCAAGAAATTGCTGCCAACTGGGCCCCACTCTATCCGATCTCCACGCACCTCAGAGGGCCTCCAGGGGGGCAGGGCGGCAACTTAGCTGCTGCGGGCAGCCACTCGCAGTTTGGCGGAGCGGGCGCGGGAATTGCGTTGCTGCTCCAGCTCGGAAGGGCACAGGGGTTTGGGGGTGAGCACCTGCCAGCGGGGATCCGTACGAAAGGCCCATTTCACCAGGCGATCTTCCAGGCTATGAAAGCTGATCACGGCCAACCTGCCGCCGGGTTTTAGCCAATTGGGAGCCTGGGCCAGCAGGGTTTCCAGGGCTTCCAGTTCTCGGTTCACGGCAATGCGCAGGGCCTGAAAGATCCGCGTGGCCGGGTGGATGCGGCCCCGTCTTGCCGCCGGCGGCACCGCCTGCCAGACTACGTGGGCCAGTTGGGTGGTGGTGAAAAGGGGGCGGGAGCGTTCGATGTGGTGGGCGATGCGGCGGGCAAAGCGCTCCTCGCCATAGCGAACGAAAATGTCGATCAAGTCCTCGACGGGGCGGCGGTTGACCCAGTCGGCAGCCGTTTCCTGATCGGCAGTGGGATCCATGCGCATATCGAGCGGCCCCTCGGCGCGAAAGCTAAAGCCCCGCTCGGGGCAGTCCAGTTGGGGCGAGCTCACCCCGAGGTCGGCTACGATGCCATCGAAAGGGATCCCCTGCCCTCGCTCATCCCGAAAGCCGTGCCGCTGCAGGTCGAAATCGGCAAAGTTGAGGTGCCAGAGTTGGAGGCGATTGCCGGGGATCCCGGCTGCGGCCAGACGCGCCTGGGCCGCCTGCAGAGCCGTCGGATCGCGATCCAGCCCCACCACGCGATCCGCTCCCCTCTGCAGCAGCGCCAAGCTGTGCCCACCGCCTCCCAACGTCACGTCCAAAAACGCGCCGCCCTGCTGGGGTTGCAGGTAGGTCACCACTGCCTCCGTCAAAACGGACTCGTGGTGGTACAGAAGCATTTCCCCAAGCTCAGCTCTTGCCAAGTCCATAGGCGCAGGGGGTGGCTTTGATTCTTTCCCCGCTCCTAGCTTTACCTATTGCAGGATCGGTAGACAACTCTAGTACCATCAAACGCTAGCATTCACAATGTAAGGGCTTGCAAAAAAAAGGCCGAGGCCAGGCCCCGACCGAGGAATCCATGTTGTTAAGCTCATCCTCGAGGATAGGGTCGGCTGCCGTCAAAAGACGGGCTGTCTTCCAGTGGTTCAGGATCATCTAGGTGCAAGGCCGACCGCCGGCAAGAGAAGGGCAGGTTCCAGCCTAACGTATGATTAAGACTGCTCTTGCCTTTGTCTGTTCTTTAGTTTGGTGTTACGGCTGCTGTGCTGACCACCGCTTCTTCTGCCGACATCCTGACGCTCTCGCCCGCCCGCGGCCTGCGCGGTCAAGTGAGCATTCCAGGCGATAAGTCCATCTCCCACCGCGCCCTGATGCTGGGATCCCTGGCGGAAGGGGAAACCGTCATTCACGGCCTGTCGTTGGGGGAGGATCCCCGCAGTACGGCAGCCTGTTTTCGGGCCCTGGGGGCCGATATCCCAGAGCTCAACAGCGAGTGCGTCCGCATCCAGGGGGTGGGCTTGGATCGCCTGCAGGAGCCGGCAGAGGTGTTGGATGCCGGCAATTCCGGCACCACCCTGCGCCTGATGTTGGGGATCCTGGCTGGCCAGGCGGGTCGCTTTTTTGCTGTCACTGGGGATCGCTCCCTGCGCTCGCGGCCCATGGGACGGGTGGTGGAGCCGCTGCGGCAGATGGGGGCCAACATCTGGGGACGGGCCGGGGGCAACCTGGCACCTCTGGCTGTGCAGGGGGGATCCCTAAAGGGGATCCACTACCACTCGCCCGTGGCCTCGGCCCAGGTAAAGTCCTGCCTGTTGCTGGCGGGCCTGTTGGCAGAAGGCACTACTCAGGTTACAGAGCCGGCCCTTTCCCGCGACCACTCGGAGCGGATGTTGCGGGCCTTTGGCGCCGAGATCTCTGTCGATGTGGCGGCAAAAACCGTGGCGGTGGTGGGGGGATCCCGCCTAGTGGGCCAGACGGTGCAGGTGCCAGGGGACATCAGCTCGGCAGCCTTCTGGCTGGTGGCCGCCTCGATTGTGCCCGAGAGCGAATTGCTGCTACAGGATGTGGGTCTCAACCCCACGCGCACCGGCGTGCTGCAGGTGTTGCAGGAGATGGGGGCCGATATTCAGGTTGAGAAGCGGCGGGAGGTGGCCGGCGAGCCTCTGGGGGATCTGCGCGTGCGCTCGGCCCGTTTGCGGGGTTGCAGCATTGCCGGCGATCTCATTCCCACCCTCATCGATGAGATCCCGGTTTTGGCGGTGGCGGCAGCCTTTGCCGAGGGGACTACGGTCATTCGCGATGCGGCGGAATTGCGGGTTAAAGAGAGCGACCGCTTGGCGGCCATCGCCCAGGAACTCAGCCGGATGGGGGCCCAGGTCACCGAATATCCCGACGGCCTGGAAATCAAAGGGGGGATCCCTCTGCAGGGGGCCGAGGTGGATAGCCACGCCGACCACCGCATCGCCATGAGCTTGATGGTAGCTGCCCTGGCCGCCCAGGGATCCACCACCCTTCGAGGGGCCGACTGTGCCCGCATCTCCTACCCCGACTTCATTCCCACCCTGCAGCGGCTGATCAACCCTTCGTCCGCCTCCTAGCCAGCCAAGAGCCAACCTTTGCCAATGTCAGACCAGCCCATCGCCATCGAGCACCTCTGCTTCCGCGTTCCTCCCGGTGGCCAGAGGGCCTTTATCCTACAAGACGAGCAGGTTTGGGGGCCGGCCCTGCGCCAACAGCCGGGCTTTTTGGGCAAAGAAGTCTGGCTGGATGTAGAGGATCGCGAACTTGTCCACCTCATCCTCCGCTGGGCCAGCCGCGCCGCCTGGAAAGCTTTCCCCCCGGAGCAGGCGGAAGCCTTGGATCGGCAGATGCAGCCCTTCTACGTGCGCCTGGAGCAGGCCAAAGAATACCAGCTCTGGCAGCCCGGCCTGCCAGCAGAGGAAGCGGCCAACTAGGAAGCCTCAAAGCCCACCTCGGCAGCCGTTGAGTCGGCCCTAGTGGATGCTGCCGCCCGCTCCTGCTCCACCAACTCCCGCAGGCTGGGCATGGTTACCGCCAGAGCCCCTTCGCGCCGTTTGAGACCCGCCTCAAAGGTCTCGGGGGTCACGATCCCGCCGGAGATGAGCATCTTAAAAGCATCCTCCACCGGCATGAACACCTCCACCACCTGGTCTTCCGGCACGATGGCGTACCAGCCGGTGGTTGGGTTGGGCGTGGTGGGCACGAACAGGCTGAGGGAGCGCTGCGGCCCATCCGGTCGAATGGGAGTTTGAATGACGCCCGTTACAAAAGCTAACGCCCAAACCCCAGGCCGAGGATATTCCACCAGCACCACCCGTCGAAAGCGCTGGTTGTTGGGGGCAAACAAAACGCTAACCAATTGCTTCAGGGTTTTGTAGACCAGCCCCGCTATCGGGATGGCGTGGAGCAACTGCTCGCTTAGGTTGAGCAGCCACTGGCCAACAATGTTGCGGGCCATGAAGCCAATCAACAAAATGAGCAGGATTGGCGTCAGCAAGCCCACCGCCAGATCGATGAGGTTGATCAAAATCGGGTGCAGCCCCTGGATGGGATTAAACTGCTTGGGAATGCTGGTCAAAAAGCCAATGCTCCAGGTGGCCACTTCCACCGTCAGCCAAATGGTGGTTGCCAACGGGATCACCACCAGCAACCCCGCCACGAAGTAGTTCTTGAGATGCTGCTTCCACTGGGAAATCATGGTGAGATCGTTCCGTCGAGTCAAACAAGTGGACGCACCGAGCCGATGCAAGTGGAGCTTGCAGATGGCAACCATGATACCTGCCTTCTGCATCTCTCTCATGGGCATCAGCTGCAACTTGCCTGGAGAGAGGTTGGAGCTGCTCCAAAGCGCAAAGCCCCAAACTCGGCTGAGCTGATATTGTTATCTTAGGTCGATATAAAATTTTGTAAAGGCAGGGATCCCTCCTAGAGGCTTTGTGGTCAAGCCGTAGGATGCTCCCTCATCTCTGCCGGATGTCGTGTGGGAGGCCCTATGTCAGAGTCGGATTGGTTAGAGCACACCTGTCAGGTGGAGGTCCCGGTTCCTATCGAGCAGGTGTGGGAGCTGTGGGCCAACCTCGCCCTCATGCCGCGCTGGATGAAGTGGATCCGCTCGGTGGAGCTGCTGGATCAGGAGCTGTCGCGGTGGACACTGGATACGCGCGGCCTCACCTTCAGTTGGATCTCCCGCACCCATACGGTGGTGAAGCATCAGCACATCGGCTGGCAATCGGTGGAGGGGCTTCCCAATCGGGGGGCACTGCGGTTTTACGATCGCAAGGGCAGTACTATTGTCAAGCTGTCGGTGGCCTACAAGATCCCGGGGCTCCTCGGCAAAATCTTGGACGGCCTGTTTGTGGGCAAAGTGGTGGAGAGCACGATTCAAGCGGACTTGGAGCGCTTCAAAGCCTATGCTTTGGAGCAGGTAGGGCGGGCCGCCGACAATGCCTCCGCTGGCTAGCCTCGATCTTGCTGCCGTTTTCTGCTGCCCAGTGAACCGTTGCCAATCTTCGTTGCCCAAGGTCTGCTTCATGTCCGATCCCTCCCTCGAGCCTGTCATCACCTTTTCTCATCAACCGGTGGACAACCGCAACATTCGCTTCTCCCTGGAGCGGCAAGATCTGGATCTGGATCAGCTCCTGGTGTTGTTGAACCGCAACGCCTTTTGGGCCCAAAATCGCCGGCGGGAAGAGATGGAGCGGGCCATCGCCCACAGCCACCCGGTGGTCAGCGCCTGGGACGGGGAGCGCCTGATTGGCTTTGGCCGCGCCACCTCCGATGGGGTTTACCGGGCCGTCCTCTGGGACATCGTGGTCGATCACGAGTATCGACGGCAGGGCATCGGGCGCAAGCTGGTGGAAACCCTGATCAGCCATCCCCACCTGCAGTCGGTGGAGCGCATCTACCTGTTTACCACCCATCAGCGCGGCTTTTACGAGCGCATTGGCTTTGTGGAAAACCCCAGCACCACGCTGGTTTTGCACGGGCGTCCGCTGGATTTTTTGATCCCGGCTGCCGAACAGGAGCAGGTCTGACCAACAGGGATCCCTGGGGCAAGGGGAGGCGTAGGTCAGTGTATCTTGAACAACAGTGGGTTGGCTCCGCCTTGGGAAGAGGACGCGCTAGCCTGAAGCAAAAAGGGTGAGAGGGTGTACCTATGGCCAATCGCCTCGCCACGTGTTCCAGCCTTTACCTGCGCAAGCACGCCGAGAATCCGGTGGATTGGTGGCCTTGGATCCCGGAGGCCCTGGAGAAAGCCCGGGCCGAGGACAAGCCGATTTTTCTGTCCATCGGCTACTCCAGTTGTCACTGGTGCACCGTCATGGAGGGGGAAGCCTTCTCCGACCCGGAGATCGCCGCCTTCCTCAATGCCCATTTTTTGCCCATCAAGGTGGATCGCGAGGAGCGGCCTGATCTAGACAGCATCTACATGCAGGCGCTGCAGCTCATGAGCGGGCAGGGGGGGTGGCCCCTCAATGTCTTCCTCACGCCCGACGACCTGGTGCCGTTCTACGCGGGCACCTATTTTCCGGTGGAGCCTCGCTTTGGCCGGCCGGGGTTTCTGACCGTACTGCAGCGCATCCTGCAGTTTTACCGCCAGGAAAAAGACAAAATCGAGGACATGAAGGGCCAAATCTTGGCGGCCCTGACCACCCTCAGCGACCTGGTGCCGGAAGACCATATTCCCCCTGACCTGTTGCGCTCCGGGATCCCCAAAATCCAACCCTTGCTGGCCAACGCCGGGGCAGTGCAGCAGTTTCCCATGATGCCCTACGCCCAGTTGGTGTTGCGCTCGGCCCGCTTCGACCCGCCAGAAGGGATCCCCGGCTCGCCGACGGCGCTAGAACGGGCCAAGGAGCGAGGGATGGCCTTGGTGTTAGGAGGGATCTTCGACCATGTGGCCGGCGGGTTTCACCGCTACACCGTGGATCCCACCTGGACGGTGCCCCACTTTGAAAAAATGCTCTACGACAACGGCCAGATCTTGGAGTTTCTCTCCGAGCTGTGGGCCCACGGGATCCAGGATGCGGCCATCGAGCGGGCGGTGCGCCTGACGGTGGAGTGGGTGGCGCGGGAGATGACCGCCCCTGCCGGGTATTTCTACGCGGCCCAGGATGCCGACAGTTTTGCCCGAGCAGAGGATGCGGAGCCCGAGGAGGGCGAGTTCTACGTCTGGCGCTGGCAGGAGCTGCAGGATCTGCTGGATGCAGAAACCTTCCGCGCCCTGCAGCAGGCTTTCTTCCTCTCGCCGGGGGGCAATTTCCCCGATCGGCCCGGCTGTATCGTCCTACAGCGCAGGCAAGGAGGGGAGCTGCCGCCGGAAGTGGAAACGGCTTTGACGACCCATTTGTTTCGAGCTCGCTACGGCTCCACCGAGCGGAGAACCCCCTTCCTGCCCGCAGTAGATGCCCAATCGGCCCGCCGGCAATCTTGGCCAGGACGCATTCCGCCGGTCACCGACACCAAGATGATCGTCTCCTGGAACGGCCTGATGATCTCCGGCCTGGCGCGGGCCTACCAGGTGTTTGGCGAGGAGGACTATCTGCGGTTGGCCCTGCGGGCCGCCCAATTCATCCTCAGCCAGCAGCGCCACCCCCAGACGGGATCCCTGCTGCGGTTGAACTACGATGGCACAGCCCAGGTACCTGCCCAATCGGAAGATTACGCTCTGCTGATCAAGGCCCTGTTGGATTTGCACCAGGCCTGCCTGCCGCGGACAGGCGATCCCAGCTCCCAGTACTGGCTGGAGGCCGCCATTCGGCTGCAGCAGGAGATGGACACGCGACTGTGGGATGAGGCCAGGGGGGGATACTTTGTCAGCGACGCCCAGAGCACCCCGGAGCTGCTGGTGCGGGAGAAGGAGTTTCAGGACAACGCCACCCCCGCAGCCAATGGGGTGGCTGTTGCTAACCTGGTGCGCCTGGCCGCCATCACCGGAGATCTGGACTACCTGGAACGGGCAGAACAGGCCCTGAAAACCTTTGCCCACATCATGAGCACCCAGCCGCGGGTCTGCCCCAGTTTGTTCGTCGGGCTGGATTGGTACAACAACTGGGTAAAGGCAACCCTAGAAGCGGAGCACATTGCTGCGCTGCAACAGCGCTCTTGGCCCACCACCGTCTTTGCCCTGCCCACCGCAGCCGAGCCGTTGCCGGCAGGAGCTGTGGGGTTGGTGTGCTGGGGCAGCAAGTGTCTGGCCCCCGCCGCTTCTCTTGAGCAAATCCAGTCGCAGATCGGCAAAGGGCAAAACCGAGCCTACTGACATTGGCTCATCCTCTTCCAGAAGAACTCGGGATCCCGCCCCGAGAATCTACTGGCTGGCCAGCTCAGCTTTCCCCGGGATTTTCCACCCCATAGAACTCAATGCGGTAGCTCTGGATGCGAGTGCCTGTCTTCTGCTCTACCTGGGCCAGCAGCTCCGGCGGCAGCTCCACATCTACGTCCAGGATGCGGTTGCTATCCAGGCAGTTGACATGGCTGTGAGGATGGGTACGATTGCCGTAGCGGCGCCCATCGGCGCGATCTAGGCACTCGATGATGTTGTGGCTGGCCAGAGCCTCCAGATTTTGATAGACGGATGTGTGGCCAATGGGCTTGCCCTGCCGATTGAGGCGGTCGTAGATCTCTCTGGCAGAAAGGTGCTCGCCGCATTGCCACAGCAGTTCCAAAATATAGCGACGCTGCCGGCTGAGGCGCAGATTGCACTCCCGGCATCGCTCCAAAGCAGCTTCCAAAGAATCCACAGGGCGAGGCATGGGCAAACTTCAAGTCATACCGAGTCTGAGATAGCTGGTTACTCATTCACACTAGTTTAACATTCCTAAATCGAAGTTTCCAAAGGCTGATCTCCAGATCTCCGTCGGGCATCGACCTGTCCAGGCAGTGTGCGGAGGAAAGGGCGCCAACGGGAGCGCGTCAATTATCAGTTATTTTCTTCAGTTATTTACAATACGATATCGCCTATCTACGAATATCGCTGGGGTGTTGAGGAGAAGCGGGATGCGGCGGCGCCAAATGATCTTAGGCCTGTTGGGATTGGCCGGCAGCAGTGGATTGGTGGGGGCCTATTGGGCCAGTCGGCAGCGCCCTGCTTCTGTGCCTCTATCCGCAGAGATGGGATCCCCTGCTTCCCCGCCTCCTACCCCTCGGCCTACGCCCACAGTTGTCCCCCATCCGGAAGCTCCCCGGGGCCTTTACATCCCAGCCCGCCGCGATCTGCGCCTGATGGTGATCAGCGACCTGAATGGCATCTACGGCTCGGTGGACTACGACCCGGAGGTGGATCGGGCCATCCGCCTCATCCCCTATTTCCAGCCGGATATCGTCTTGGGGGGAGGGGACATGGTGGCTGGCCAAGATCCCCGCCTGTCGGAGGAGCGCATCCGCGCCATGTGGGCAGCCTTTGACCGGCATGTGGCCGGCCCGCTTCGTGCTGCCAAACTGCCCTACGGCTTCACGCTGGGCAACCACGATGCGTCCTGTGCCCGCAGCACGCGCGGGGGCTTTCTCTTCCAAAAAGAACGGGATCTGGCCCGCGAGTTTTGGAACGACCCGGCCCACGATCCCGGTTTGAATTTTGTGGATCGAGGCGACTTTCCCTTTTATTACACCTTCGAAAAAGACGGGGTGTTTTACTTAGTTTGGGATGCCACCTGCAACTACATCCCGCCGGAACAGATGGCCTGGACAGAAGCGGCGCTGGCCAGCGAACGAGCCCAGAAGGCCAAGTTGCGCATCGTCATCGGTCACCTACCTCTCTATGCGATTACCGTCGGACGCGACGATCCGGGAGAGGTGCTGCTGGAGGCAGACGCCAAACGGGCCCTGCTGGAGAAATATCGCGTCCACACTTACATCAGCGGCCACCACCAAGGCTACTACCCCGGCCACAAGGGGCAACTGCAACTGCTCCATTGCGGCATCCTCGGCTCCGGCCCCCGCCCCCTCCTGAATAGCCCCCTGCCCCCCCGCAAGACCCTTACCCTCATCGATGTGGACTTCGACGCTCCGGAGGTTACCTACTACACCACCTACCACATGCGGGATCTGAGCGTGATCGACCAAGCCGAACTGCCCCGCTTCATCACCGGCCACAACGGCCTGGTGCTGCGCCGCGATGTTAACTGGGATAACCTCACCCCCGAAGAAATCGCCACCTGCCAAGCTCGTATTGGATCCCTGTGCCGCGACGACTGACTCTTAAGCTCAGGAGCGTTGCATCTCGGCAAAAGACTGATAGCTCCTCTGCGGATGGTAGAGATGGCGCTGCTGCACAATGTCCTGTATCGACACCTGGGAGAAGTGCCGCTTGTGCAGATGGGATCCCCGCCTGCGCTGGGCCAGGCACAAGTGTAGGAGGGGATGGACAAGGCCATAGAAGTCGTCGTCTTGGCAGCCCCGAGCGGCAAGGAGTGGGCCTCGAAGTGGCTTGCAGATGTGATATCATCAATTTCCAACCCTTGGGCAGATGCGCAGCCGCATCTTCAGCGAGGGCTGTTAACTCAGAGGTAGAGTACCACCTTGACACGGTGGGAGCCGCTGGTTCGATTCCAGCACAGCCCATTGTCAGAGGATCCCAAAGACTCTGCCAAAGTTCGAAAAGGCCTTGTCCGGCAAACCCTCTCGGCTTTCAGGGATCCCGACAATTCCATGCAACCTGCGAAAATCCAGGGGGGGACGGGCTCCTCTCTGCAGCGGCTGTTTTGGAGGGCTGGAGCGTTGGTCTGGGGTTACGGCCAATTTCTTCGGATCCCGGCCAGGGATCCCTATACTGGAGTAGGAGCCCTGGAAGGCGCCGGCGTGGCAAGGGTAGCATTAGGTCAAACTGCGAGAGGGGGAAACGACCGATGGGATTGTTCGATCGGGTCAGCCGGATCATCAGAGCCAACCTCAACGCGCTGATCAGCAGTGCCGAAGATCCGGAGAAAATCCTGAACCAAACCATTCAGGACATGTCTGAGGATCACTACCAAATGCGGCAGGCAGTTGCCCAGGCCATTGCTGCCCAGAAGCGGATCGAGCGGCAGTACGAGCAGGCGCAGCAGAACGTCGACGAGTGGCAAAGGCGCGCCGAGTTGGCCCTGCGCAACAACAACGAGGCCCTGGCCCGCGAAGCGCTGGTGCGCAAGAAAACCTTTGCCGAAACCGCCCAGAGCCTGAAGCGGCAGTTGGATGAGCAGACCAAACAGGTGGAAGTCTTGAAGGCCAACATGACCAAGCTGGAGAGCAAGATCGCCGAGGCCAAGACCAAAAAGGATATGCTCATCGCGCGGGCTCGGGCGGCCAAAGCTTCCCAACAAATTAACCAGGTTATCGGACGGGTGGACGCCACCAGTGCCTTCGCGGCTTTCGAGCGTATGGAAGAGAAGGTAAACGCCCTGGAAGCTCAGTCGGCGGCCGTGGCCGAGCTGGCGGTGGACAACTTGGAGCGACAGTTTGCCGCTTTGGAAGCAGGTGGCTCGGACATCGATCACGAGCTGATGATGCTGAAAGCGGCGATGGGGGGCCAATTGCCCGCCGGAGAGCAGAAAGCTCTGCCGAGAGATCAATCTGCTGCCACCAGCGAGAGCGAGGTAGATGTAGAGCTAGAAAATCTACGCCGCGAAATCGACCGGCTTTGAACGAATGGGAGGTAGCGTCTTCTTGAGAGTGTCTCCTCTGGGCTCAGGGGCGTTGGGGTATCCTAAGCAGGGGGACACAGAGTGGTAAGCTAGCCCAGAAGAGCTCTTGGCCTGCCTCTGGTGGGGTTAGGGTAGCCTTCTGCGTTTTTGCGAGAGAAACAAACAGCGATGACCACAGCGAGTATCAAACCTCTGCTGGACGCCAAGCAACTGTTGCAGGCTTATGCGTCTGGCCGGCGGGATTTTTCTGGAACCAACCTGAGCGGAGCCCAGTTGAGCGGCGCGAACTTGAGGGGCATTGTCCTGCGGGATGCCGACTTAAGTGGGGCGGATTTGCGCGAGGGGGATCTGTCGGGCGCAGATCTCTCAGGGGCCGACCTGCGCGGAGCCAAACTGCGGCGGGTGAACCTCATTGGGGCCAAGCTGGTCAAGGCCGATCTGCGGGGGGCCAACCTCTACCGGGCCAAGTTGCTCAGGGCCGACCTTAGCGAGGCCGATCTCAGCCGCGCCGATTTGCGAATTGGCGCCGATCTGCGGGGAGCCATCATCACCAACACCCGTTTTCGCGGCGCCCTCTACGATGAGTACACCAAGTTTCCGGAGGGGTTCAACCCCACCGAGATGGGCATGTAATCCCAGGCTTTCTAGGGAACCAGCTCCTGCCACAGTTGGGCTGCATCGGCGGCAGCCACCACAAAGGGCGGGTTGTGCAGATCAGGCTTGTTGTAGCGCAAGGGATCCCCTTTTAGATCGGTGACGCTTCCCCCGGCTTGCTCGACGATGCAGTGGGCAGCAGCAGTATCCCACTCCATGGTTGGGTCGAAGCGGGGGTAGAGATGGGCGGATCCCTCGGCCACAAAGCAGAGTTTCAGGGCGCTGCCCACCGACTTCACCTCGAGGGAACCGTAGCGCCGCCGCAGCCGCTCGAGAAATTGCTCCGTCTCCGGGCCGCGGTGGGAGCGGCTGGCCACCACTTGCAGAGGGGCCTGGGCGGGCGGGCGGGCCCGGATGGGCTGATCTCCTCTATAGGCCCCCAGCCTTTGCACAGCCCTGTAGGTAAGGCCGAGAGCGGGGGCATGGACGACGCCTAAGATGGGGATCCCTGCCTCGACGAGGGCGATGTTCACGGTGAACTGGCCGCTGCGCCCGATAAACTCGCGCGTGCCGTCCAAGGGATCCACCAGCCAGAACTGCCGCCACTGTTGCCGCTCCGGATACGGGATCCCGCCGGATTCTTCCGAGAGCACGGGGAGGCCGGGGGTCAGATCTTGCAGGCCCCGCAGGATCAAGTGGTGGGCGGCCAGATCGGCTTCGGTGAGGGGGGAGGAGTCGGCCTTGTCCCTGACCCGGATCTGATCTTGCCGATAGATCTCCAAAATGGCCTGCCCGGCTGTTTCCGCAAGGCGGCTGACATGGGGCAGGAGATCGGCCAGATCCTGCATGGGCAAACTCTCCAGGTTTAGCGACGCACCGGAATGCCGTGGGCGGCCAAATCGGCTTTGATCTGGGCAATTGTCAACTGGCCGTAGTGGAGCAGCGAGGCCAACAGGGCTGCTTCTGCTCCCCCCTCTTGCAGAGCCTGGCGGATGTGGGCACATTCCCCTGCCCCCCCTGAGGCGATCACCGGCACCGCCACCGCCTCGGCCACGCGGCGGGTCAGCTCCAAGTCGTAGCCCGCTTGGGTGCCGTCGGCGTCCATGCTGGTCAACAAGATCTCCCCCGCCCCCCGCTCGGCCACGGTTTTGGCCCACTCCACCGCGTCCAGGCCCGTCGGCTCCCTCCCCCCGCGCACGTACACTTCCCAACCGCCACCCTGAGGTTTGGCACGGGCGTCGATGGCCACCACGATGCACTGGGATCCAAACCGACGGCTGGCCTGGGTGACCAGATCCGGATCCCGGACTGCCGCCGAATTGAGGCTCACCTTGTCGGCCCCGGCCCGCAACAGTTGCCGGATCCCTTCCAGATCGCGGATCCCACCTCCCACCGTGAGGGGGATAAACACCTGCTCCGCCGTGCGCCGCACCACCTCCAGCAAGATTTCCCGCTCTTCGTGAGTGGCGGTGATGTCTAGAAAAACCAGCTCGTCAGCTCCCGCCTGGTCGTAGGCCTGGGCCAGCTCCACCGGATCCCCGGCATCGCGCAACTGCACAAACCGGATCCCTTTGACCACCCGCCCCGCCGCCACATCCAGGCAGGGAATGATCCGCTTGGCCAACATCGCCTTCTCCTCCGCTGGCGCGATGGCCTAGCCAAAGGTGATGACTAAGAAAGGCTCCTGAAACTTGGCCCCGGTTACCTGCCGGCCTGCCAAGCTGGGGGGCAAGAACAAGTTGCGCCGCTGATCCCCGGCGGTGATGGTCAGTTCCGGCCCCGACTGGCTCAGCTCGATCTGGGCCTTGCTGAAGCCGGGAATAAACAGCTTGACGGTACGGGCTCCCTCGTCGATGGCCACCGGCGGCGGCACCTGCGGCACCGCGAAAATCCCTCCTACCGCCTCTTCCAAAGCCGACCAATCGGATCCCTGGCGCCGCGGCAGGATGCGCACAGGCAGCGGAGAAAAATCGGCAGCCGACACTTCCCCAGGAACCAGCGGCATGACCCAGAGGCCACCCACCGTCAGCCCCACCATCTGGGCGCTGCCCCAGAGGTAGCGGGCAGTCTGCACGGCCATCGGATCCGGGGTGGTTACCAGGTGGGCCAACACGCGACGAGGATCGGCGATGGCCTGGCGTCCCTCCTCGAAAATGTTGGTCATCCCCCCCAGCCGATTCGACAGATCCTCTAAAGACGAGAACTCCACTGTGCTGACCGATCGCAGCAGGGGCTCGACGAAAGGGCGCAGGGTTTTGGCCAAGTCGGAGCCCAAAAAAGCTTTAGAAGCCCGCCGCCAGTACCAACTGGCCACCTCCGGGATCCCAAAAGCCCGCAAGGTGGTCAGATCCCCCGGCCCATCGTAGAGAATACAGTCGTACTGGCCGCTGGCATCGTAGCGACGCAGGGCTTCCAGAGCCAGGGCCTGATCCATCCCCGGCAACACCCCCAGCTCCTGGCCGTAGATCTCCCGGAAAAAGGGAGTGCGCACGTATTGGGCTTCCAGCTCCTTGGCCGCCGTCCAGTGTTGCTCCAGGAGCTGAGTTGTGCGCAACTGCACCACACTTAAATTGGCGGCAATGGTTACCGGCTCGCCGGAAAGCGGGATCCCACCCAAGAGCATCTCCAGCCCCGACCCCGGCTGATGGCCCACCAACAGCACCCGCCGCCCCTGCTGGGCTGCTGCCCGGGCCGCTGCCACGGCCAGGGTGCTCCGGCCTGTGCCCCCTTTGCCCAAGAAGGTAAGGATCTGGCTCATTCCCGCTCTCCAGACTCTCCGTAGATGTCGATGTACAGCGATTGCCCCGCCAACTGAGCTGCCGCCATCATTACCTGCCGAATGGCCTGCAGGGTGCGCCCGCCTCGCCCCAACACCCGCCCGCGATCCTTGGGGTCAAAAGCCAGCCGCAGCCATACCTTGCGCCCGCCACAAGTGGTTTCCACATCCATTTGCGGCGGGCCACCGCTGAGCAACGGCTCGATCAGGAGATGGACAAGGGCCTCGTAATCCGGCATGGGGAGCTAGACGACAGGGAAGAACAACTGCCGAGCCAAGCTTAACCGAAAGCGTAGCCGACCCTAGGCCTCAACCTGAGGCTTTTCCTCCTCAGGCTCCGGCTCCTGGGAGTTCGGTTCCGCTGCCGCCCCAGCCGGCTCGACTTCCCCCGGTTGCCCTGCCATCTCGGCAGAGGCCTCGCAAACAGCGGCAGGCTCCTCTGTGGACGGCGCCGGATCAGGGATCCCAGCCTCCGGCTTGGCGATAGCCGGGATGCGAATCGCGGCAACCACTCCGCCCTCGCCGGCTTTGAGCATCTCGTAGATGCCGGCCTTCCTGAGGAGGCTGTCCACCGTATCTGTAGGCTGAGCGCCACAACGCAACCACTTGAGCAGGCCTGCCGTCTCCAGAACCGTCTCCTTGGTGCGCGGGTTGTAGTAGCCCAACTCCTCCAGCGGACGACCCTCGCGGCGGGCCTTACTTTCGATGGCGACGATGCGATAAGTGGGTTGCCGTCTTTTTCCGTAGCGCTTGAGCCGCAATTTAACCATGGGGTGTCTGCTCCTCGGGGGTGCTCCGCAAGCTGTAAAGGGTTACCAAGAGAAAAAAAGATGAAGCAAGCCAAGTTGCCGCCCCTTCCCACATCCCAGCGGAAGTCTTGGCGGCTAGCTATGACACAGGCCCTCTATTGTAATCGATTTTTCCTCGGCTGAAAAAGGGTCGAATCGACACCAGGTGGCATCTTCGTGGCAAAGTTGAAGAGGAAACCCAAGCTCAGCAGCAACCCCTATGGTCAACTACGCCGACTTGACAGATGAGCAGCGCCAGCTCTACCTCAAAGCCTTGATCGCGGTGGCCCGCGTGGACGGCCAGTTGGACGAAGAGGAGAGCAACTTTTTCCTGCAAATTGCAGAAGGGATGGGCGTCGAAAAACAGGTGGCCCAAAGCTATCTGGCCGACGAGACAGGCGCAACCCTAGACCTCAGCCGGATCCCTCCTCTACACAATGCAGCCGGAGCCTTGATCCTGAGAGATTTGGCGGCGATGGCGGTGGTCAACAACAAGCTAGCGGAAAAAGAAGAGGCCCTGATTTTCGAGATCGGCAAAGCCATGCAGTTCAGCCAGGAGGAGATCAACGAGTTCTTGGACTGGGCCTTCATGGGCCTGCAATGGCAACTGAAAAGCGCCGCTCTGCTGGAGCGCTACGCTGCCGACGGCAACAGCTAGCCTTGGCTTGAGCAAAGCCCAGCCCACCCCCATGGGAAAGGCTTGTATCCACTAGCTGATGTAGCGATCCAGGGCCCGCTGCAGCTCTTCCAGTTCCACCTCGATGTTGCCACTTTCGATGGCGTGGCGGATGCAGTGACGGATGTGATCGTCAAGAATAAGGCGCGCCACCCGATCCAGTGCCCCCTTGACAGCGGCAATCTGCAGCAGCACATCCGGACAGGGCTGATCCTGCTCGATCATGGAGCGGATCCCGCGCACATGCCCCTCGATGCGAGCCAGACGATGGATCAGCTTGCGCCGCGACTGCGGGTCATGGTGGTGAGGCTGGGCTCGCCCCGATAGAGGTGGCCGCTCCAGTGCAAGCTCCCACTCCTCCTCCCAATCGGGTTCTGCAGGGAGGGAGGGGACAGAGCCGGTTGGCACTGGGGGAACGGGATCCGACATAAAAAAGCAGAGGACTGTTTGCATGATACCGCTCGCTTTTCCCCGAGAACGTTGGGGTGCTCTACAATAAGGGGAGATATGAAATTTTGTAAAACCTCTCATACTTTGGCTCCATGACCTCTGTGCTCTCCCCCTTTGGCCCTGTAGAAGCGGATCTGGAGCGTTTACGCCAGAACCTGTCGCGGCTGGTTAGCGCCAAACACCCAATTCTGGCCATGGCTGCCGAACATCTGTTTTCGGCGGGGGGGAAAGGGATCCGACCGGCGATTGTGCTGTTGATTGCGCGGGCTACTACGCCGGATGGGGAGATTACCCCGCAGCATTGGCGCCTGGCGGAAATTACCGAGATGATCCACACGGCCAGCTTGGTGCACGACGATGTCATCGACACTGCCGATGTGCGGCGGGGCATCGACACAGTAAATACCCTTTTCGACAACCGCGTAGCGGTGCTGGCGGGGGACTACCTCTTCGGCCAAGCTGCCTGGTATTTGGCTAACCTGGACAATCTGGAAGTGGTGAAGCTCCTGTCCAAGGTGATCATGGATCTGCCGGAGGGCGAGGTGCGCCAGAGCCTCACCCGCTTCGACCCGGATGTGTCCTTGGAAGAGTACCTGGCCAAGAGCTTCTACAAAACCGCCTCCCTCATATCCGGCAGTTCTAAGGCCGCCGGGCTGCTGAGCGGGGTCAGTCCTGAGGTGGCCGATCGCCTCTTCGACTTTGGCCGCGACCTGGGCATTGCCTTCCAAATCGTGGACGACCTGCTGGATTTCACCGCTTCGGCAGAGATGCTCGGTAAGCCGGTGGGATCTGACCTCATCCAGGGCAACTTGACGGCACCGGTTTTGTTCGCCCTGGAGGAGTTTCCCCAGATGCGAGAGCTGATCCTCCGAGAGCTGGCCGAACCCCAGGATCTCCAGCAGGCCCTGGAGTGGGTTTACCAGAGCAATGGGATCCCGCGCTCCCGCGAGTTGGCGCGAGACTATGCCCGTCGGGCTGCTGAGGCGTTGGAAGTTCTCCCCGATTCGGTAGCCCGCCGAGCTTTGTTTCAGATGGTGGACTATGTGCTGGAGCGGGCCCGCTGAGAGGTTTTCCCAGGTTTAGGTTCGACTCCCCGAGGCCTGCGCCCCTTCAGAAGAGAGCTCCGGATACTCTGGCGGGGTGAAAAAGTGCAGGCGATTGGGGGGCCAAAAGCGGAAGATGGTGTTGCCGATGATGTTCTCTTCCGGCAAAAATCCCCACACATGGGAGTCTTGGCTGTCGTTGCGGTTGTCCCCCATCACAAAATAGGAGCCGGGGGGGACGAGAAATTCGGATCCCTGGTTGGGCACGCCGGGGCAGCGCTCGCCCGGACAGGAGTAATTGGGGGGAGCGTAGATATAGTCCTCCTGGAGCGGGATGCCGTTGACGATCACCTTGCCATCGGCAATGCGGATGCGATCCCCCGGCAGGCCGATCACCCGCTTGATGTAGGCACCGTCGAAGTTCAGCTTGGCAGGCGGGTAGAAGACGATGATGTCGCCCCGTCTGGGGGAGCTGAAGCGGTAGCTGATCTTTTCCACCACCAGCCGATCTCCTTCTTCTAGGGTGGGCAGCATCGAATCGGAGGGGATCCAACGTGCTTCCGCCACAAAGGTGCGAATGCCGAAGGCCAACAGCAGCGCCAGCACCACTGTCAGCAAGTTCTCCCGCTGAGCCTGCCACCAAGCGCGGGATCTGGAGCCAGCGGAGGTTTCTCCTGGCGGCAGCTTGGGCTGGGGCAAAGACGTCGGATCTTTTGACGACATGGCGGCTAGCGCACAAGACTGCACGATCTCCAGATTATCGCACTCAACCGAGGCAATAGGAGCAGAGGCTGTCCGGTCAAGCCGACGCTAGAGAGACAAAAGGCCGGGAGTAGCCTAGGATCGATAGGCGGAGATACCCTGCTCGTGACTTCCAAGCCCCATGACGATTTCGACAGAAGAGCGCCTAGAGCGGGTCGAGCGGCTGGTTGAAACCAACAGCCAAGCAATAGCTCGCCTCACCCAACAACAAGGGGAGATTCTGGATCGGATCGATCGGCTCTCAGGAGATACCCAAAAGCTCTCGGAGCGGGTCGAGAAGCTCTCGGGTGACGTCGAAAAGCTCACTTTTAAGTTCGACACCGCCCAAACCATTGGGGAACGGCTGGAACGTCTGGCCACCAGCCTGATTGCCGGGGCCACCATCAGCATTATTGCCGGGGTGATTTTGGTGCTGTTGCGGGAGGGATCCCGCTAGGAAGAAGCCGCTCAGGTTGTCGTGGGAATGGGACGCCTGGAGCGAGGAGGAGAGGCTTCTGGATTCCTACGGGCAGGGATTGGGGCAGGAGAGCAGTGGCCCGGCCTGTATCCAAATGCCCATAGGAGATCAACTGCCGGAATTGAGTTTTTCCCAGTCCTGCTGGCGGATGGCGATCATCTGGGCTTGGGCCTGAATGGCCGCCAGCATTTCTGTCATCAGGGGCCAGTCGCTGCCGGGGGGGGTGGGGTATTGCTTCAGCTTCTCGATTGTGGTGCTGAGGGCAGCTTGCAGTTGTTGCAGCAGTTGATGGGCCTGCTGGGCCAAAGCCACAGTCTCGGAGACGCGGAGGCGGTTTTGGCCTTGCTGATACTTGTGGAGGGTCTCCCCTCGCAGAATGCTGAGGATGGCGCCTTCCCTGGAGGAGGAAACCTGGCCACTCTTGGAGCGCTGGGGAATGATGCGCAATTGCAGCACCAGCGGCTCCCCCCGATACATCCGCTCTGCTTCCGCCTGCTGGGGCTCCCCGATCAGCCCTGCATCCAGGGCCATCATCCGCTTCATGGCGGCGATCAACTTTGCCCGTATCGACTCCGAGAGATCCTTAAATAGATCCCGCAAAATCCCCTGCTGGCGGTAGCGCACCCGACACACCAACCCCTCCTGGGGTTCAACAAAAATTTGCTCCGCTTTCTCCTCCAAAGCTCGCCGCAGCATCGAGTTCAGCAACTGCTGCGCCGTCTCTTCCGATTCGTCAACAGGAAGGGGCGGAGCAGTTGGCCGTGCCGGCAGCGGCTGGGTGGGGGTCAGTCGGCTGGGCGGCTCGGCCACGGGAGCAGGAACTTCCCGGGTGACGCGGCTGGCTTGGGCCTGGAGGCGTAGCTGCTCCACCTCTGCCGGGCTCGGCGGATGGCTGAAGTAGTAGGCAATTAAATCCTGCTGCTGCTCAAAAGTAATCGGGATCGGCTCAACGGAGATCTGGGAATAGGCGAGCATCTTGCTCACGTAGTCCAACGCCGCCAAATCCTGGGGATCCACCATGCCCAAGATCAAGCTGTCGGTGTCCAGAGCGAGGGGCACAACCTGGTAGTAGATGCAGATTTCTACCGGCAGGTATTGGGCAATCAGGACCGGCACCCGCGCCCGGTCAACAATGGAGTGTTGTCCCACCGCCAAAGAGGTATCTGGATTGGTCATGGCAAGCCCGCAGTGGATCCCGGAGGGGCGAGGTGTCGTTCTCGATCATAAAGCCTGTGCCCCTTAGCTCTGCGCCCCGCAATACCCTGACTCGTCTGACCGGCACAAGTAATGAATAATGTAATACTAGGAGCATTCATCACCAGCTACAGTGAAAGAAGTTGAGCCTTGTTAAGTCTGGGAGTTAACATCGACCACGTCGCCACCCTGCGCCAGGCTCGCCGCACCGTAGAGCCGGATCCGGTGGCCGCGGCGGTGATCGCCGAGTTGGCAGGGGCAGATGGGATCACGGTGCATTTGCGCGAGGATCGCCGCCATATCCAGGAGCGGGATGTGCGGCTACTGCGCCAGACGGTGCGCACCCACCTCAACTTGGAGATGGCCGCCACCGACGAGATGGTGGCCATCGCCCTGGAGATCAAGCCCGATTATGTCACCCTAGTGCCCGAGCGGCGAGAAGAGGTCACCACCGAGGGCGGTCTGGATGTGGCCGGGCAGGTGTCGCGTCTTAGCGAGGTGGTAAGCCAACTGCAGGGATCCGGCATTCCCGTCAGCTTGTTTGTCGATCCCGATCCCATCCAAATTGCCGCCGCTGCCCAGGTGGGGGCCCGCTGGGTGGAACTGCACACGGGACGCTATGCGGAGGCATCCTCGGAGGCGCAGCAAGAGGCGGAGTTGGCCCAACTGCGGCAGGCCAGCCAACAGGCGATTCAACTGGGCTTGCGGGTGAACGCCGGACACGGCCTCACCTACTGGAACGTCGGCCCGGTGGCCCGGATCCCTGGCATGGAAGAGCTGAACATCGGCCATAGCATCATCAGTCGAGCGGTGCTGGTGGGATTGGAGCGGGCAGTGCGAGAGATGCGTCAGGCGATGGGATTAAGCTCAGGAGTAGGCCCGGCATGAACTCGGAGTACTACAGCTACGACAACTACGTTCTCGACCAGGCTGAGATCGATCGCCTGCTGGATCTGCTGCCCGCCAGCATGCGGGAGAGCGTGAAGATCTTGCCGGCCTCGGAGCGGCAGACGGTGGTGATCAAGGGCCGCCGACAGATGCCCTGGGAACGGCAGATGCGGCTGTTCATCAAACCCTACGAGTGGCGACAGTTCACTCCCCTGCAGCGGGCAGGGCTGTTTCTCCACAAGGTGGGCTACTACAGCCGGGCAGCCTCGCGGCAGATCGACTTTTACCTGGCCATAGCGGCTCTGGGAGGGCTGAGCCTGATCTTCGAGGTCGTGCAGCAAGACCCGGTGGGGGCGACGGTTTCGGGAGGGTTGAGCGGCTTGGCGCTTTGGCAGTTGCGCCGCGACCAGACCAACGACCGCCGTCTTCTGGCTGCCGATGCCTACGCCGTGGATCGCCTGGTGTTGCGCGGGATCCCACGGCTGCAGGCGGTGGAGGCGCTGGGGCAGGCGCTGCACGTGGAGGCCCGTCTGGAGGGGCGCTCCGGCAACGACCTGCTGGACATGTTGCGCTATCAAAATCTGAAGCGGTTGGCCCAACGCCCGGCAGAAGATATCGTGTTGAGCTAGGGCTGGGGGGACTTAGCCATGCTCTCCCCCTCGCGGCTGGGATCCCTGGTGGGCCAGGGGGCATGGGGCCACCACCTCTTGCAGGTGGTGACAACCGACTCCACCAACCGGCTGCTTTTGCAGTGGGGGCGCCAGTTTCCTCAGCCCCTGCCGCCGGGCACGGTTTTGGTCAGCACCCGCCAACGGGCAGGACAGGGCCAGCACGGGCGGGTGTGGCACTCGGAGCCGGGGGGGCTGTATCTGTCGGTCTGGCTGGGATCCCCGCCTCTGCGGCATTCGCTGCTGGAGTTGACCCTGACGCTGGCCTGGGGTGTTGTGGATAGCCTACGACAGAAACTGGGGATCCCGCTGCGGCTGAAATGGCCCAACGACCTGGTGGTGGTGGATGAGCAGTGTCCGGGTTCTCTGCGCAAGCTGGGTGGCCTCTTGGTGCAGAGCCGCTTTGGGGAGAGAGGGCAACTGCTGGGGCTGGTGGCCGGCGTTGGGGTCAATGTCAACAATCCCGTGCCCGCTGGCGGGATTGCCTTGGCAGAAATTCTGGGATCCCGGCAGGACAGCACCGCAGTTGCCGCCTGGGTTTTGCAGGGGATGGAGCGCGGGTTTCAGATCTGGCTGCAGGAGGGGTTTGCCCCTGTGCGCTCCAGGTACGAAGCCTGGACGGTGAAGCCGCAAGTCCAATGGCTCCCTGGTGAGGCGTCGGCTACGGTTTTGGGCCTTGCCGAGGATGGCAGGCTGCGGGTACAAACTCCAGGAGGACAGATCCTCGTCCTTTCTCCCGACCAGGTGCGCCTGAGCTATCAAGCGTCTCTTGCCAGTGGCCCTTCGTTTCCTCCTGAGTGACCCGTGTTGGATCCCTTGCGCATGTCGGCAAAGTCTTTTTGGCTGCGTCTTCTCTCCCGGCCAGGCAGCCGGTTGGCGAGAAGGGCGCGGCTGCTGCGGCGGCTGGGCCTGGGCTTAGGGTTGGGACTGGGCCTGCTGCTCTGCTTCTCTTCCACCGCTCTGCTGGCGCAGACGCAACTCCATCCTCTGCCCCCTCCTCCCTCAATAGGCCCGGCTCTGGACACCCCTGGAGCAGAAGCCCTGCTGTTGGATGGTGCCATTCCCCTGCCGGCGGGCAGCCCAGAGTCTCCAGGCTTGGCGTCCAAACCTGGCAGCTCTCCAACCCTGGAGGCAGAAACCCGCGCAGAGACGGTGGTGGGGCGGGAAATTATTATGGAGCCGCCAGCAACCCAGAACTTGGCCGTCGATGCTCAGCCGGAAAGTGGGGTGCCGGTGGTGCTGATGGAGCGCAGCTCCGGTCGCCGCATCATCCTCATGCCAGGCGAAGAGATTCGTATTGAGGATCCCAGCCAACCCCAAACGCCTAAGCCGCCAGCGCCGGCATTGCCCGAATTGGCGACAGGTGAAGAACAGTTGCTCTATCCTTTGCCCCACCCCGTGCCGATTACCTCTGGGTTTGGCATGCGAATTCACCCCATCCGCGGCCAGCCAGAGTTCCATGCCGGCGTGGATCTGGGGGCCAGCCTGGGCACGCCAATCCTGGCTGCGTTGAGCGGCAAGGTGGTGAGCGCGGGATCCTTGGGAGGCCTGGGAATTACGGTTGTGCTGGACCATGGCGGCAGTCGGCGCACCCGCTACGGCCACATGTCCGAAGTCGCGGTAAGAGCCGGGGAAGTGGTGGAACAGGGATCCGTGATCGGCTATGTGGGGGCAACCGGGGCGGTAACCGGGCCACACCTGCACTTTGAGCTGTGGAAGCGGGCAGGGGGGCAAGGCTGGGTGGTTTTGGACGCCACAGAGGAGCTGAAGGTCGCCGTTGCCCAGTTGCCGGGTTAGCCAGAGCCGGCTTGGGTTAGCATAATTGAGCGGGATCCGAGTCGGCTGACAACCGGCCTACGGGGCCAGCTTTTGCGGACGTGGCGGAATGGCAGACGCGCTAGACTTAGGATCTAGTGCCGCAAGGCGTAAGGGTTCAAGTCCCTTCGTCCGCATGGCCAAACAAGCTCCTCATTCCCGGCCTTTTTCCTAGAGGGAGAAGGAGAAAACTGTGCTACTCCCTTTCCAGGCTGGGACAGCCGGTATAGCGGGACAAGCTCTCCCTGGGGCGAGGAGCGCAGTGTCCTGGGAGAGGAGTTGGGGTGAGGGAATGGTTTCAAACTTGTCCGAAGTGGCTGCAGGATCCCATAACCTTTTGGGCTGGTCTTGGGGAAAGTCTTCTGCCGCTAGCCGGGGAAGATCACTTGCAGGATTTGCTCAGGAGCAATCGAGTCGATCACCCCGTTGGCAGCCTTAACGGCGCGGAACGGCCCTTCGGAAGGCAGCAGCCGCTCCGGCTCAGTGGGGCCAAACACAGCCACCAGGGGAGTTTGGGTGGCTACTGCTAGGTGCATGGGGGCGCTGTCGGTACACAACAGCAGGGTGGAGCCAGCAATCAAGGCCGCCAGTTGGCCCAGGTGGGGAGGGCGGCTCACCGGCAGATCCGGCAGTTGCGACAGAAAGCCCTCCGCCAGCTGCTCATCTTCTGGCCCCAGCAGCAGCACCAGCGGCAGCTCCGGCCGCTTTTCCCGGAAGCCCTTGATGACCTTGACCCAGCTGGCGGGGGGGTAGATTTTCTGAATTCCCTTCTCCTGGGACAGTTGGCTGGCGCCGGGATGTAACAGCACGTAATCTTGGGCAGCATCCCCCAGCAGGCGCTTGCGTTCCTGCTCGGCCCACTCCAGGTCTGTCTTCTTTAGGCGAACCTGAGGCAGGCCTGCCGTCGCAGTGATGCCAAACCCCTGCAGCAGGTCGTGATACATGCTCGCTGCATATTGGGCCGGCTTCAGGGGCACCGGGTCGGTCAGCCAAGGTCGCCCAGGCCCTGGTGGAGCATAGCCAACCCGCTTCGGGATCCCAGTTAGCCAAAGCAGCAGCTTGACCCCTAAGCTTCTGCCCAGGCTCAGCACCGCATCGTACTGCCGTTCCCGGATTCGCCCCAGCAGATCGCTGATATCTCCCAACGAGAGCTGCTCTTTAAACGGAAAGGTTAGCACCCGATTCACCGAGGGACAAACCTCGTAGGCAGCTGCCGCCCGCGGCTCCACCAACACCTCTAGCTCCGCTTCTGGAAAGCGCTGCCGCAAACTTGCCAGGGTGGGAAAAAAAAGAATTTGGTCGCCAATCCCTCCCGGCACCAAAGCTAGAATTCGGGGGGCCAAAGGGGCTTTGCCGAGAACTGCTTGAGAAGCAACCTGCATAGAACATCCTGTCGATAGCTGTAGCCGACCTAGGGAATCCCTGGCCAGGGACGTACCGCGTTTACTCTATCTCAGATTGGGATAGATTCGGAGTGGGCTGGGATCCCAGCAGTCCACTTGTAGCGAAGATAAGGGAAGAATCACTTGGGGCCAGAGCGTTGTGGACGCCGAAAATCAGCTTTTCCGCCTCAGGGAAGAGGCATAGGCGATTTTAATCGCTGATTTCTCTCTCTGCTACACTGTACATACTGACCTACCTTCGTGAAAAACCTAGCCGGCAGCTAAGCAAGACAAACCAAGCAGAGCCTTGGCATTATGTCCTTGCTTGCGCTAGCGGGACAGGGCCGTGAGAGCTGTCTAGAGGCGGCTTGACAACGCCTTTACGAGTCCAGCAACGGACTGGGTAAGAATTCTCCAGCTTTCTTTAGTTGGTGGGAGTGTCGAAAGCTCTCATCCTCGATAATGGGCTGTGGCCGCTACCTTCCCAAAAGGCAGCACCGTGACGGATGAGCCTATTCCGCTGCTGGACTTGACCTTGCAATACCGCGCTCTGGCTGAAACTCTTCTGCCCGAGGTGGAGGCGTTGCTGGCCTCAGGCCAGTACATCGGGGGAGAGGCGGTGCGGCGTTTTGAGGAGCTATTCTCCCGGTTTCTTGGCGGCGGGGACCTGGAGGCTGTTGGCTGCAATTCCGGCACCGATGCTTTGGTGCTGGCCTTGCGCGCCCTTGGGATCCAAGCAGGTGACGAGGTGATCACCACTGCCTTTAGCTTTTTTGCCTCCGCCGAGGCTATCGACTTGGTGGGGGCACGGCCGGTGTTTGTGGATGTGGATCCCTGCACTTTTAACCTGGATCCCCAGCTTTTGGAAAAGAGCATTTCCCCCCGCACCAAGGCGGTGATCCCGGTGCATCTGTTCGGCCAGGCGGCCAACATGACCGAGATTCTGGCCATCGCGCGGCGACATGGGTTGGCCGTGATAGAAGATTGCGCCCAGGCGGTGGGGGCCTGTTGGGGGGGCAGGCCGGTGGGCACCTGGGGAGATATCGGCTGCTTCAGCTTTTTTCCCACCAAAAACTTGGGGGCTGCAGGGGATGGCGGGGCAGTGGTGACCCGGGATCCACAATTGGCCCGCAAGGTTCGCATTCTTAAAGAACACGGCCAGACTCGCCAATACCAGCACGAGCACATCGGCCTCAACAGCCGCCTCGACGCGCTGCAAGCCGTGATCCTGTCGGTTAAGTTGCCCTACCTGCGGGAGTGGAACTGGCGGCGGCAGGCCATTGCCGAGGGCTATCACCGCCTGTTGCAAGGGATCCCTGGGCTGATCCTGCCCCAGGTGGCGGTGGGGGGCAACTCGGTGTGGCACCAGTACACGGTGCGGGTGCCTGGTTCCGACTCGACGGACTCGCGGCGGCGCGACCGGTTGCAAAAGCAGTTGCAGGAGCGGGGCATTGCCAGCCGCGTTTACTACCCCATCCCGCTGCATCTGCAGCCGGTGTACCGCAAAAAGTTGGGGTACAAACCTGGGGATCTGCCCAATGCTGAGCTCTGTGCTGCTCAAGTGTTGTCCTTGCCCTGTTTTCCTGAGTTGACTCTCCAACAACAGGAGCGGGTGGCTGCGGCCATTGCCCAAATCCTCACCGAACAAACCTGCTCCTAGTGCCTGATCCCTTTACGCTGCAAGATACGGGTATTCTTGCGCGGAGGGTTGGGGAGCAAGAATTAGCGGTACAGGGCTGCAGAGGAGGCAGGCAAATGTTATTGAAACTTAGCCAAACGGCACTTCAACTCCTGCAATCGTTGCAGTGGCCGCGGAAGTTGGGGATCCGCCCTCCCCAGTTGTCCTCAAGGCAGCGGGTTCGTTTTCTGCGCCGCTTCCGCTTTACCCGCATCGGGGGGCGGTTTGTTGGGATCACCCTCTTGGTAAGCATTGCCGCCTTCAACACCGGCAACAATCCCCTTTACTTGGTGCTGGGGATGCTGCTCAGCCTCATTCTCCTCAGCGGCATGCTCTCCGAGCTTACCCTCAAAGATCTGGAGGTGAGCCGGCAGTTGCCCAGCCGCATTTTTGCCGGCCAGCCGGTCTTGGTGGGGCTGACGCTGGTCAACCGCAAACGGCGCCTGCCCAGTTTTTCCCTACAGGTCAGCGAGCGCATTGAGGGGCTCAGGCGGGCCGATTGGCCTTCCAGCTACGTTTTGCGCTTGGATCCCGGCGCCAAGCTAGATACCTTCTATCAGCACACTTTTTCACGGCGAGGGGCGTGGCGGCTGCAGGGCTTTGAAATTGCCACCAGCTTTCCCTTTGAACTCTTCCGCAAGGCAGTGGAAATTGAGGATGCGCAGACGGTGATCGTGTTTCCTCGGCCTGCCCCTGTGCAGGGTTTGCTGCTGCCGGATCAGTTCAGCGGCGGCAGCCGGTTGCGCCCTCAGCCGGGCCAGGAGGGGGACTATCTCAGCTTGCGGCCTTATCGTCCCCAAGATGATGTGCGCTCGGTGCACTGGAAGATCTCGGCCAAACGGGATCAACTGGTCGTGCGCGAGCTGGAGCGTCCCCGTTCCCAGGCCATTGTCCTCTGTTTTGAAAACCGCTGGCAGCCGCGGGGAGAAGGCCCTGAAGCGCATCGCAACAAGCTGGAGCGGGCCGTAGAGCGCTGTGCCGGGATCCTCACCTATCTCATCCGGGAAGGCCACCCGGTGGCGTTGGCCACCTTGCAGGAGCGGACTCCTTTCGGAACGGATTTGGCCCATCTAGATTGCCTATTGGCCCTCTTGGCTCAACTGACGTTTGTCGGGGATCCGCAACTCAATTCTCAACTGAAAAGAGAGCCTGATCCCTCTGTCGGGTTTAACCTCACCCCCCAAGATCGCTGTGTGCTGCTGGCCCATCCCGGCCAGGATGGAAAATCTGCCCCGGCCCATCTCATCCACACGGGATCCCTGCTGCAATTTATCCCAATTGAGTGAACCTCAGACTCATTTTGATAGCGGAATCCGTCGGGGAGCGTTTGGAAAGCTTGAGTCGCGGATCTCTTTAAAGCTTTAGGTTGAACTGCTGGAAAAGTGTCTGAGTAGGTAAAGTCTGAGGCTCATGGGAGAGGATTCCAGGGGAGTCAAACTCCGCTACTCTAGCTCCCCAACTTTAGGATCCCTTTATCCCCCTTCCGGGCGGTGGTTGGTGGTGGGGATGTAGATGCGGCTGCCGGCCCACTGCAGTTTTTCTCGCAGGGTGCGGAAGTAGGAGAGGTCTTTTTCTAGGATCAGCAGCTTGGCCGGCAGGTGAGCCCGTTGAATTTGTACCCACTGGCCGGGGTTGACCGATTGGGCCAAGACGCCATCGCTCCAGAGGCGGGTCAGCCCTTCCGGATCGGCAAGGGGCCAGATCTCCACCGTAGCCGTGCCGCCGATGACGATGGGACGGCTGGACAAGCTGAGGGGACAGATGGGGGTGATGATGATGGCCTCAAAGCTGGGCTCCAGAATGGGGCCGTTGGCTGCCAGGGTGTAGGAGGTGGATCCCGTCGGTGTAGCCACCAGCACACCATCCCCGTGGTACTGATCCAAAATCTCGCCATTGACTTCGATTTCCAGGATGGCGGCGGGCAGGCGTTCCCGGTTGATGGGCTTGAGGCACATTTCGTTGAGGGCGTAGTACACGTCACTGACCGGGCGGCCCTGCCGCTTGCCCTCGCCAGGAATAGCCCCTTGCCCCAGTTGCACTTGCTCCCAAATCTGGGCCTGCAACATCATCCGGGCTTGCAGGACGAAGTCTCCGGCCTGGATGCGATCCCAGGGATCCTGGTGCAGCACCCGCTCTGACTGGGCCAAAAACCCCAGCCTGCCCCCCGACTGAATGGGCAAAATCGGGATCCCATGGGGGGCCAGGTGGCGGGCCGCCGCCAACACCGACCCATCTCCCCCCAGTACCACAGCTAGGTCGATGGGATCGGAAGTGGCCTCCAGGAAGACCGGGTAGGGGTTGTGGTGCAAGCCGGTGGGGGCTGTTAGCACCGTAACGCCGCGCCGGCGCAACTGCTCCGCACACAGTTGACAGGCGGCCTTGCTCTCCCGATCCCCCTCTTTGTAGGCAATCACCACCAAGCCCAAGTCCATAAGCCCTCGCGCAGGGATCCCTTCCGATCATCCCCCTTTGGGCTGAAGGTTGCCCAGAAGGCTGAATTTCCCCCAGCATTCCCTTGCGCTTTTTTCACATTTACTGGAGATCCTTAAAAAAATCTCTAAATAGTCATTCCAAATGGTAATAAAAAACGGCTTGTCGCAACGCTGTCGCGCACGCGCTGGCGGCGCAAAGCGCTATCCCTAACTCCCCTCTCCCTTTGGGAGAGGGGCTGGGGGTGAGGGGGGCTGGGAGAGGGGCTGGAGGTGGTCGCGCCGGCGGCGCGGAGCGCTTGGGCCTCCAGAGAGTCAAAGATTGGGATCCCTGAAGTTGGACTGAGCAATGGGCGGGTATGAATTCCGGCAATTGGTTTATCGTATGGACATCTTGGCCTGAGCTGCCTCTTCTTGCGCCTGCAAACCTATGTCTTTTGATCTCACCAATCGCATTTTGGGCGGTCGCTACCGGCTAATTCAAGAAATCGGTGGTGGCGGCATGGGATCCGTCTTTCGCGCCTTGGACTTACACAACAACCACCAAGAGGTGGCGGTCAAGATCCTGCACGCGCCCTTGCTGCTGAGCCGGGGCGACGCCCAGATCGATTTGCGCCGCCGCTTTGCCGAAGAGATCCGCATCAGCATCCTTCTGGGACAGCATCCCCGCATCGTCAAAGTTTTGGATCACGGCCAAGAGGGCGAGCAAGCCTACCTGGTGATGGAGTACCTCAAGGGGCAGGATCTGGGCAAGCTGATGCGGGAAAAAGGGGCTCTGCCGCTTCGGCAAGTCATTCGGTTGGCCCTGCAGGCTTGTGAAGGGCTGCACTTTGCCCACACGTTCCGCGCCAAGGTAGATGGCCGCGAGATTCGGGGCGTGATTCACCGCGACATCAAGCCCAGCAACCTGTTTCTCGAGCAAGTCTTGCAAGAGGGCCAACTCACGTCTCAACTGAAAATCCTCGACTTCGGCGTGGCCAAGACCCTGGCGGATCACACCCTCAGCCTAGGCACCCACAAAGGGGGCGGATTTATCGGCACGGCCCGTTACGCCTCTCCTGAACAGATACGGGGCAAGTCTCTGGATGCCCGCTCGGATATCTACTCGTTTGGGGTGGTGCTCTACGAGATGCTGACGGGATCCATGCCCTTTCAATTGGAAACCGACTCGTTGCACAGTTGGATCCACGCCCATTGCTACGAAAGCCCCCTTGAGATCAACCCGGAGACAACTCCGCAGCCGATCCCGCCCGCCTTGGCAGCGGTGGTGATGGATTGCCTGAAGAAAAACCCGGACGAACGCCCGCAGACGATGCAGGAGCTGGGGGAGCGGCTGCTGCAGGCCTATGAGCTGACGGTGGCCACTCAACTCCCCAGCAGCCAGGCCAGTACCGTGATTCTTCCCACCGGCGGTGCCAAGGCTCAAAACGAGGCTCCACCCTCTTCCGATCCCAGACCGCCGATCAAAACCACCGGCAATACAGGATCGGCTTCTGGAGCCTTTGAAGACATCCGCGATGAAGATCTGGATCTTGTCGAAGATGAGCCCATCCCGCCTGCAGGTGCAGGGATCCCCTATTACATCGCCGAGCGGGAACCTCTCCCCTCAGATCCCTCGGCAGAAGCTGCGCCGGATCCCTCCCCCAAAGTTGAAGGCGAAACTGCCGAAACGCCCTCTACAGTCATCCAGGCCAGCAACACGCTTCCGGCTGCTCCCCCTCAGGATCCCCCCGTCCCACCACGAACGGATACTCCCCCTACCCGTCCCCTGCCGCAAGCCGCCCCCCCAACGGTTCTCCAGCCTTCCGGCAGCAGCCTAAAGTGGGTCTTGGCCGGGGGAGGCGCTGTGGCTTTGTTGGCCGCCTTTTGGCTCTGGCCGCGCCCAACAATCCGCGATACTCAGGAAGAGCCGGAGCCGATTTCTACCGCTGAAGTCACCCCAACACCTACCCCCGCGCCCGCCCCGACTCCGACACCGCCACCCACCCCGACTCCGACACCGCCACCCACCCCGACTCCGACACCGCCACCCAC
>NZ_JAOALE010000022.1:0-10003 GCF_047462575.1 Synechococcus sp. 'PEA 65AY6A-5F PE A' | reverse complement strand
CACCCACCCCGACTCCGACACCGCCACCCACCCCGACTCCGACACCGCCACCCACTCCAACTCCGACACCGCCACCCACTCCAACTCCGACACCGCCACCCACTCCAACTCCGGCACCAACACCCACTCCCACCCCGGTGCCAACACCAACGCTTACCCCTATCCCTCGCTTTACCCCGCTCGTCCCCCGTACTCCTACCCCTACCCCCACCCCGATCCCGACGCCCACCTCGACGCCAGCCCCAGCAACACCAACGCCTGCGCCAGAGTTTGCCTTGAGCGGTCAGTGGCTCTATGAGGGAGGATCCTTTGTCTGGCAGGGATCCCTGTGTAAGATCAATGTTGCAACTGGCATCCAGGAAACCGTCTCCATCCAGCAAAACGGCGATCAGATTATCATTTCCTCACCCAGCTTTTCTGAGCGCAGTGGCCAGCTCATCGGCAACCAACTTTCTGTTAGCGGCAAAATAGGGGGTAGCGGTACTCCAACTGTCACGTGGAGCGGTACCGTCAGCTCTGACGGGCGCTTGATTCGCGGCACAGCCACCTGTGGCAGCGCAAGCTTTGCCATTAGGCTTACCCGCCAGAGCTAAATACCCAAACCGCCTCGGTCACCGCCACCGCCGTTTTCCCTGTCGTCAGGCTTCTGCTGGATGGGAGGGGGAGGAGGAGGCGCGGCAGAGGTTTCCCTCACCACCTCGAGGGTATAGGGACCTCGGCCTGGGCTACCCGGAGCAACGCTGCGGGAATTCTGGGCCCAGTAGCTTTGCACCAGCACCAAGTAACAGCGGTCTAGCCGTACTGGGATCGTCAGCTCGGAGGTGGTGAAATCACCAGGCTTTGCGTCATCGTTGATGAAGAAGAATTCCGGATCAGTCTTCCTGTTGACATCAAGACCAAGGATGGCCAGCAGAGGGTCGAAGACTGGACTAGTTAGGCGGATAGTAACTCCTGTAACATTGGCTGCAGAAGGAAAGTAAAGGAATCCATCGACATAAAAGGTAAACGTGCCAGGGGGAGGTGGAACTTCCCGGGCATTTATGACATTGTCCCTCTCATCGAAGTAGATCTCCAAGTCGCTATTTGGCCCCAAGGTTCCACTGCGCCTTGCTCCTGGGCGCAAGCTCTTGGCCTCGAAAATCGCTGGAAAGGCTTGCGCGCAAACATTGACTGGAGGTGGCACCGTCCCTCCAGCTCCCCCACAGCCTGCCAGGAGGGCAGCCGAGGCTAGGAAGCCCCAAAAAAGCTTCAGAGGGGATCCCCAAACCTTTGATGTTGGCGCTGCCATAGATACCTCTTGCAGGATCATTAGCTTCTCCAGATTAGACTACAGCCATTTCGGCAAGCTGCAGCGAACGGATTTGGCAATCCATCGATCCCTCCCCTTGATCCTTTGAGCAGCGACATCCAGCAGGAGCGGCTCCGTTTTAGCCTAGTGCCTCCTAGGCCCATGTCGGGTAGAGTTGGCGGTAGCTATCGACGCCGTAGTGGTTAACCTATGAACAGCCCGCTGAGTAAGAATCGGGATCCCAATCTCCTGCTTTCCCAACGCCCTAAGCGGGGCAGCCTGGGCTGGAGCCTCCCCCTTGGAGGGTGGGGACTTGCCTTGTTGTTTGGATCCCTGCTGTTGAGGGCGTGGAGCAGCCAGCCCTTGACCTGGGCACAGGAAGCAGAACAACAGCCAGAGCCAGAAGTCTTCCTGCCGGTGAGGGACATCGATCCGGCGGCGCAGATTCGGGTGCGAAACGAGCTGGTTAAACTCTGCGGAGATTATCGCTGCGAAGGCTATCGCTTTCAGGTGCGAGTTTTGGTCAGGCCTGAGGATACGCTGGAAACTCTGCTGGAGCGGCTGGATGCGGAGATGCTGCGGGAGGTGGATCGGGTGTTTCAAACTCGGCCTGACTTGAACCGTGTCATCGTCGATGGCTATGTCTTTGTGGGCACCCCCTCTTTCGCCAGTCGAGAGGTGCTGCTGCAAACGCTGTTTGTGCCCCGTCACCGCTGGGCGGTAGGCCGCTTTGGGCCAGAGCAGGATGGAATCTTCTATGCCGAGCTGCTGGAACAGGTAAGGCCCTTTTTAACTCGGCCGCAAACCCCAACCCCTCCGCCTGGAGCCGTGTTTGAAGAGCCTGTGCCTCCTCTACCTCCCACGCCAGCTCCCACAGAGACACCAACGCCTACACCTCAAGCAACGCCGGAAGCTCCACCGCCACCGGGGGGCGTGATCGAGCGGCAACCCATTCAGCCCTGACCTACTCCCCTGGGGTTGAGACCTGAGCAGGTGGTGATCTAGGCTTCAGAGTTAGGGGATCCCTCCCCGTGGATTGCTTGACTGGTGGGCACAGCATGGCAGGACACAGTAAATGGGCCAACATTAAACGGCAAAAAGCCCGCGTAGATGCTAGAAAAGGCAGCCTGTTTACCAAACTTTCCCGAGCCATCATTGTGGCAGCGCGCAACGGCCTGCCCGATCCTGACGCCAACTTTCGGCTGCGCTCGGCCGTGGAGAAAGCCAAAGCGGCAGGCATGCCTGCTGAGAACATCGAGCGGGCCATCGCCAAGGGATCCGGCAACTGGACCGACGACAGCCCCCTGGAGGAAATTCGCTACGAAGGCTACGGCCCTGGGGGGGTAGCTGTCTTGATCGAGGCGATGACCGACAACCGCAACCGCACGGCTGCCGAGGTGCGGGAGGCCTTCAGCAAAGTCGGCGGCAGCCTGGGGGAAAGTGGCTGCGTGAGCTGGCTGTTCCGGCAAAAAGGGGTGATTAGCCTAGAGGGGGTGACAGATCCCGAAGCTCTGCTGCTAGCGGTAGCCGAAGCAGGCGGGGAGGATCTCAAGGTAGAGGGAACCGGCGCAGAGGTCTATTGCGATTACACCCTGCTGGAGCAGGTGGCCACCTCCCTTAAAAAAGAGGGCTACCAGGTGCAAGAGGCGGCCATTCGCTGGATCCCCTCTACGGAGGTGCATGTGGAGGATCCCGAGACGGCCAAGCTGGTGCTGACCCTGATGGAGCGGCTGGACAACTTGGATGATGTGCAAAATGTCTACGCCAATTTCGAGATCGACGAGGCGGTGATGGAGAGCCTGGCCTAAAGGTTCTAGCGCAGCTTGACGGCGGTGCCGGTGGCGGTAACGAGGATCATGGTCGCGCTCATGTTGGTATGAATGCTAACGCCTAGGATGCCATTTGCTCCCAAACGTTTGGCCCGCTGCTCCAACTCTTCCAAAACCTTTTTCTGGGCATTCTCGAGAACTTCTTCATAGGTTCTTGTGCGTCCCCCGATGATGTTGCGGAGGGCAGCAAGGAAGTCCCGCAAGACATTGGTGCCATAAACTACCTCGGCGGTAACAATGCCCAAGTAACGCTCAACCTCTCTACCTTGGAGCACGTCTGTGGTGGTCAGCAGCATGGCTTGTTCTCCGCCTCACTCCCTCACCAAGATAGCCGAGGAAGGGGAGCTCTCCAACGAAGTGGCGGGGGCTAGAATTCTAGGCCAACGTTTTTCAGCTAGCCAATGACGACCCTCGTTCGCGTGGTGGGGAGCTTGAATCTGGACTTGGTGGTGCGGGTGCCCCACCATCCTGGGCCTGGGGAAACGGTGCTGGGATCCGACTACGCCACCTACCCTGGGGGTAAGGGAGCCAACCAAGCGGTGGCAGCAGCCCGGGCGGGAGCCCAGGTGGAGATGTGGGGGGCGGTGGGATCCGATGGCTTTGGCCGTTTCCTAAAGGAGAACTTGGATCAAAATGGCGTCGATACCCGCCATCTGCGAGAGCTGGAAGGGCCCAGCGGCATCGCTCTGATTACTGTGGATCGAGCAGGGCAAAACCGGATCGTGGTCAGCCCTGGGGCTAATGGTCGCTACACACCCGCCCATCTGCCCCCCTGGACAGCGGCAGCTCTGGTATTGTTGCAACTGGAAATCCCCTTGGCCACGGTGCAGGCGGTAGCCGAGCAGGCCTTTGCCCAAGGGATCCCCGTCCTGCTCAATCCAGCCCCTGTGGTGCCCCTGCCGGGATCCCTGTTGCGCCAGATGCGCTACTTGGTGCTCAACGAAAGCGAAGCCGCTGCTCTTGCCCAGTTGCCGGTGGAGACACCCGCGCAAGCCGAAAAAGTGGCCCAAGCCTTGCAACGGCAGGGGATCCCGACAGTGATCGTCACGTTGGGGGGAGCGGGCTTGGTCTGGGCCGATGGGGAGGAAAGGGGCCATCTGCCAGCCCACCCCGTGTTGGTGGTGGATACCACTGCTGCCGGCGACAGCTTCTGCGGTGCTTTGGCCGCTTGCCTGGCTGCTGGCAAATCCCTGAGGGAAGCCCTGCGGTTTGCCAATGCCGCTGCGGCCTTGTGTGTAACCCGCCCTGGCGCTCAGCCCAGTTTGCCCCACCGCGCCGAGATCGAGGCGTTTCTGGCCGCTTCAGGCTCTCACCGTCAATCCCCTTCCTAGGGGATTTTAGGCACGACATGCTACACGGAAAAGGCCTCTTGGCGGTGCTGCTGCAGCCGCTCCAGGCTGAGAGGGCCTTCGATGTGTTGCCAGGGAAGGGGATCCGCCGGATCCCAGTTGTGGTACACGTAGAAGTCCAGGGGCGGCAGTTGCCCTTTGAGCTCTTTGAAGGCGCGGCGGTAGCTGCCCAGGGAATCGCCCCACTGCCGTGCTAGCTGCAAAACCTGGGCCACCCGCCGATCCCCTCTTGAGATCAAGGCCTGGATGACCGACCAACTGTAGCTTTCCGGGCGGAACTCCACGCCCAGGGGGCGCAGGTGTTTTTGATACCACTGCAGCTTTTTCTCCGCCTGGGGATCCACCCCCTGCCACTGGAAGGGGGTGTGGGCCTTGGGCACAAAGGTGCTGCAGCCCAGGGTGAAGCGCAGGCGGGGAGCCACCTTCTTGAGCTCCTTGAAAAGAGCAACCGTGGCCTCCAGGTCGGCCTGGGTTTCCGCCGGGATCCCCACCATGCCGTAGAACTTGATCCCCTTCAGGCCGCCGGCCTGGGCGTGGGCAGCCGCCGCCAGGATCTCTTCGTTGGCCAGCTTTTTGTTGATGACCCGGCGCAGCCGCTCCGAGCCGCTTTCGATGGCCACGGTAATGGACTGGCTGCCGCGGCGGGAAAGCACTTGCGCCAAGCGAGGCGTAACCGTGCCCGTGCGCACCGAGGCCAGGCTAAGGCGCACCTGCTCAAAGCGATCCTGCGCCAGGTACTCCAGCAATTCCTCAAACTGGGGGTGCTGGGTTACCGAAGCCCCCAAAAGGCCAATCCGCTGGGTAACCTGCAGCCCCCGCTCCACCGCCGGGATCAGATGTCCCTCCACATCCGCTGCCCGAAAAGGCAATGTTAGATAGCTGGCCAGGCAAAAGCGGCACATCTCCGGACAACTGCGCACCACCTCCACCATGTAAATGCTCTCCCAGGCCGCCTTGGGGGTAACCACGGTGGACACCGAGAGGGTGTTGCCGCGGAAGGTGTGCTTGCGGATGGAGCTGGGGATCCCGTCCAGCTTGGGGATCACCTTCTCCACTGGGCCGTCGGGCCCGCGGTAGCGCACCTCGTAGAGGCTGGGCACGTAGATCCCCGGCACCTGGGCCAGCGCCTGCAGCTTTTCGGCGCGGGATCCCCGCCGTACCTGCCGATAGGTCTGGATCATCTGCTCCACCAGCCCCTCCCCGTCCCCCAGCAGGATCAAGTCAAAGAACGCAGCAAAGGGCTCAGGGTTGGCCGTCAACACCGGGCCGCCGCCGAAAACCAGGGGGTGCGCTTCTTCCCGCGCCTCGGCCTGGAGGGGGATCCTCTGTCGTTCCAGCAGATCCAGGATGTGGACGTAGTCCAGCTCCCAGGAGAGGGAAAAGCCCAGCAGCTCAGGATCCCGCGGCAGCGGCTCGGCCAGGTCGGTAAACAGGCGGGCGACCGACACATCACGGCGGCTGGCCAGCAGGCTCCAGATGACCTGGTAGCCGAGGCTGGTGATCCCCACCGAGTAGGTGTTGGGGAAAGCGTAGATCAGCCGCACCGCGTCGGGCTCGGGCGTGGCCGGGGTGAAGAGAAGCTGCTCGAGGGCAAAGTCTGAGGTGGCCAAGATCCCAGCGGCAACAAGAGCCTACTTTCCCAGCTTAATCGGGGTTTTGCCAGCCCGCCCCCAGGGCCAGGAAGGACGGCAAGATCGTCCAGAATAAGAGGGATCCCGACCTGCACCTGCCGATGACCTCTCCGCTCAACCAACGCATCCGCCGCTTCTACGATGCTTCCTCTGGCCTTTGGGAGCAGGTGTGGGGAGAGCACATGCACCACGGCTACTACGAGCCGGGCCAGACCGGCAAGGATCGCCGCCAAGCCCAGATCGATCTCATCGACCGAGTCATTCAATGGGGCCAGATCGGGGATCCCAAGCCCCCCCGGCACATCCTCGATCTCGGCTGTGGCATTGGGGGGAGCAGCCTGGAGCTGGCGCGGCGCTTTGGCGCCGAGGTAACAGGCATTACCCTCAGCCCTGTCCAGGCCCAGCGGGCCGAGGAGCGCGCTCAAGCAGCCGGCCTGAGCAACAGGGTGCGCTTTTGGGTGGCCGATGCCCTGGACATGCCCTTTGCCGACAACACCTTCGATCTGGTCTGGGCTCTGGAAAGCGGCGAGCACATGCCGGATAAGCGGCGGTTTCTGGCCGAGTGCTGGCGGGTCTTGCAGCCGGGCGGGCAGATGATGGTGGTTACCTGGTGCCACCGCGAGGGATCCCTGAGCCGCCAGGATGAGCGCCTTTTGCAGCAGATCTACGACGTGTACTGCCTGCCCTATGTCATCAGCTTGTCGGAGTATGAAGCGCTGGCCCACCAGGTGGGGTTCGAGCGGTTGCGCACCGCCGACTGGTCGGAGCGGGTGGCCCCCTTTTGGGACGAGGTGATCGCCTCGGCTCGCAATTGGCGGTGGATCCCGGCTTTGCTGCGCAGCGGCTGGGTCACCGTCCGTGGGGCGCTGGGGCTGGGCCTGATGCGGCGGGCCTATGCCAGCGGCTTGCTGCGCTTCGGCCTGCTGAGCGGCTTCAAGCCTGCAAGTTAGGGATCCCATACCCCCCTCTCCCTTGGGAGAGGGGCTGGGGGTGAGGGTAGCGGCGCTGGCCAAATACCAGGGAAAGTAGCTCAGAAGTCCGGCTGGGGCGGCGTTGCGCCGGCAAGTTCTAGGTACTTTTGCTTCACCGCCTGAATATCCTGCCACATCAGCCACTTGGGGCTGCCGGGGGTGCGGTCGGGGTTGCGCAGCAAATAGGCCGGGTGGAAAATCGGCATACACCAGCGCCCCTGCCACTGGATCCACTCGCCGCGGATCTTGGTGATGCCGCGCTTATCCCCCAAAAGAGAGCGCACCGAAGTGGCCCCCGTCAACAGAATGATCCAGGGATCCACCAGGCGAATCTGCTCCAGCAGATAGGGCCGACAGGCGTCCATCTCCTCCTGGGTGGGCACGCGGTTGTGGGGAGGGCGGCATTTGACCACGTTACAGATGTAGGTATCCTGCTCCGGATCTAGGCCCACCGAGGCCAGGATCTTGTCGAGCAACTGGCCCGACTTGCCCACAAAGGGCAGCCCCTGCAGATCCTCGTTTTCCCCCGGCCCTTCTCCGACGATCACGATCTTGGCCTTGGGGTTGCCGCGGTGCACCACCACGTGGGTACGGTTGGCCGCCAATTCACAGCGCTGGCAGACCCGGCAGTGCTGCTCCAGTTGTTCTAGTTCTCGATAGGTACCGGGGGGAATGGGCACCTGGGCCGAGAGCGGGATCTGATCCCATTGGGGAAGCGTCTCCGCAGCGGGGGCAGGTGGCTCTAGGGGATCGTCAAATAGGCTGGGCTGAAGCTCCGAGGATCTTTTCTTGGCAGCCATTGCAAGGTGAGGGATCCTTGTGCAGCGATCTTCGGCTGCTCCTCTGCCCTTGTCAAGCTTGGAGTCTCTTTCCCCAAAAGGGCAGCCTTTACGTCTTGTTAAACTGAGGGAACAAAAGGTGGCGGCATCTCAGCCTGCCCTTTCCCTCTTTTGAGTGCTCTCGGCCTCCTATGCTGCTTTTGTCCAAAGAACTGCCCAACCTCGACTATCGTCCCACCCTGCAGCGCTTCGACGAAGACTGGCGGGATCCCCTTGCAACTCTCTTAGGCTGGGGGCGGGCTGCTGGCGCCGACCTGGTGGAGATCTTCCTGGAGCGGGTTAACTCCATCAGCTGCCTGGCCGAAGACGACGCCATCACCAGCATCACCCCTCGGCTTGCCACTGGCGCCGGCGTGCGGGTGTTCCGCGGCCTGGCCGACTGCTACGTCAGCACCAACGATCTCTCCTTTGCCGGCCTCAAAGCCGCCCTGGAAAAAGGCCTGCTCTTGATGGGCCTTACCCCCCCAGGCCCTGCCGCCTTGGTCTCCCCTGTCAACTTGGGGATCTTGCAGGACTACGCCGAGCGCCGCCGCAAAGACGGCTGGCTCAAAGAATGCAGCTCCCTTGCCGAGATGGGGGAGATCTTGGGGCGGGCCAACGCAGAGCTCAAGCGGCAAGCTCACCACATCCAGTCCCGCCGCACCAACTACTTCCGCGACTGGCAGGAAATCCTGGTAGCCTGCAGCGACGGCACCTTTGTGCGCGACATCCGCCTTACCCAGTCGGTCAGCTCTACCCTGCTCTGTGCCGACGGGGATCATCGCGCTTCCGTTAGCCAGCGCGCGGGGGGCACCGGGGATCCCGACTTTTTGCGCCGCTGGGATCTTGTGGCCCACAGCCAGGAGCTGGCAGAGGCTGCCGGCCAGATGCTCTATGCCGACTACGTGGAATCGGGCACCTACCCCATTGTGATGTCCAACGCCTTTGGCGGCGTCATCTTCCACGAGGCCTGTGGGCATCTCTTGGAAACCACCCAAATTGAGCGCAAAACCACCCCCTTTGCCGACAAAAAAGGCCAGAAGATTGCCCACAAAAACCTCACCGCCTGGGACGAGGGGCTTTCCGAGGGGGCCTTTGGCAGCTTGGATGTGGACGACGAGGGCATGCCCGTCCAGCGCACTTTGCTCATTGAAAAGGGCATTTTGAAGAACTTCCTGGCCGACCGGGCCGGCTCGATGCGCACCGGCCATCCCCGCACCGGCAGCGGTCGCCGGCAAAACTACACCTTTGCCGCCGCCAGCCGCATGCGCAACACCTACATCGCCCCCGGCGACGCCGAACTGGACGACCTGTTTGCCTCTATCGACAAAGGCATCTACTGCAAGCGCATGGGGGGCGGCAGCGTCGGCCCCACCGGCCAATTTAACTTTGCCGTGGAAGAAGCCTATCTCATCCAAAACGGCAAGATCACCAAGCCCCTCAAGGGAGCCACTTTAATCGGGGAAGCCAAGGATATCCTGACCAAGATCTCCATGTGCTCCAAGGATCTCCGCCTGGCCCCTGGCTTCTGTGGTTCTGTCAGCGGCAGCATCTACGTCACCGTCGGCCAGCCCCACATCAAGGTGGACGCCATCACCGTGGGCGGGCGCTAGGCCCAGGGATCCCCCATGGCTTACGACAACGTCTGCAAGTACCTGGCAGAGCGCTTCCCGGAGCAGTTTGCCCGTTGGCTAGTGGGAGAAGTGGCTGAGCCGGTGCAAATGTTGCCCACAGAACTTTCGGAGGAACCTGTTCGAGCAGATTCTGTTATTTTGCTGGGGCTGCAGCAGGGCATTTTGCACCTGGAATTTCAAACAGATCCAGATCCTGAAATCCCCTTTCGCATGGCCGACTATCGGCTGCGCCTTTACCGGAAATATCCACAGCTACCTGTGCATCAGGTGGTGATTTATCTGCGCAAAACGACCTCGGAGCGAGTTTTCCAAACTTCCTTTCGCCTAGAACGGCTGAGCCACGAGTTTGAGGTCATTCGCCTGTGGGAATGCAACTTGCCAACCAACGTCGATTGGCCAGCCCTGCTGCCTTTTCGGGTCTTAAGCCAGGTGGAGCATGACTCTAGTCAATGATATGCTGGACTATACTGAAAATAATGTACA